>JBDHVF010000020.1:0-26364 GCA_039809605.1 Polyangiales bacterium
ATCGACGGTCACGCGAACTTCGCGCGAGGTGATGTCCGCGGTCACCGAAGTACGCGGCGCCAATCACACGGCGGGGTAGTGAGCAACCACAGAGCGGGTCAGATCGGGATGGGGGGCCGACACCGCGTACCTTCTCTCGGCCGTGTACCTCGACCTTGGGCTACCGGGCGTGCCCGGCGACGTGGTGCTGGCGTACGCGCACGGGGGCTGGCCGAAGCTGCCCGTGGTGGTCGCGACGGGCATCGTCGACACGCGGACGCGCCTTGGGCTCGAGGCGGCCAGCATGTTCCTCGCGAAGCCGTTCCAGCTCGCCGAGCTCGTCGACACCCTCGTGACCGACACGCCCATCGCGAGCGTCTCCCTCGACCCACCTCGCCGCTTTGTGCTGCGCTACAACGCGGCAGGCGCGACCTGCGAGCCACGTATGTGCGGCAACGCCTTGGGACGTGCGGCTCGGGCCCGCGACGGGCGCGACGATCGCGCGTGGGTTGACAGGCACGCGTGGTGGCGATTCCATCGGGCGCGAGGGCGGCGGACCAGCGATGCGAGCGACCAACGGAACTGCGCTAGAGGCGGGGGCGCTCATCGGCCGCTACCGCATCGTTCGGCCCCTTGGCTCGGGCGGTATGGGAGAGGTGTACGAGGCGCTGCACGTCGATCTCGACAAGCGTGTTGCGATCAAGACGCTCCGGCATGACCGTGTTCACGACGCGGAGGCGAGGGCGCGCTTCCTTCGGGAGGGCAAGGCCGCGGTGAAGGTGCGGCACCCCCACGTGGTCGAGGTTTCCGACGTGGGCGAGTGGAACGACACCCTGTATCTGGTGATGGAACTCCTCGACGGGGAGGACCTCGCCGCGTGGGCCTCCCGCGTGAAGCCCTGCCCACTCCAGGCGCTGGCGGACTTGATGCTACCCGTGCTTGCCGCGGTGGCCGCTGCCCACGAAGAGGGGGTGCTGCACCGCGACCTCAAACCTTCGAACATCTTCCTGGCGACGACGCGAGATGGGGCGGTGCAACCGAAGGTGCTCGACTTCGGGATCGCCTCCATGACCGCGGGGACGGGCGAGAAGGTCACGCATACCCACGCGATCATCGGCACGCCGGCGTACATGTCCCCCGAGCAGACGCGTGGCATGCAGGATCTCACGGCGGCGAGCGACCAGTACGCGCTCGGCGTGGTGCTCTACGAGTGCGCGACAGGACGCCTGCCCATCGAGCCCGGGCCCGTCCTGGGGATGCTCCATCGGATCGGGCGCGGGCAGTACCCGACGCCTCGGGAACTCCGTCCCGATCTGCCCGAGGGATTCGAACGCGTGGTGCTGCGTGCGATGGCCCTCGACCCATCGGCCCGCTTCGCGTCGGTGCGCGAGCTCGGGCGAGCGCTCATCCCATTTGCCGGCGTGCGTGGGCGCATGCAGTGGGAGGGAGCCTTCACCGCGAACCTTGCGAGGGGGACGTCTGCCGACGGGGTGCTGCCTGCCGCGCCTCCGCATCGTTCCCCAGCGACGACCCTGGGAGGCTCTGTCCGTGAGCGCGCCGTGGGCGCGCTTCGAATCGAGCGTCGTGCCCACTGGGCATTCGCATCGGTGCTGGCCGGAGCGCTCGTGGCGTGGGGCGCCCGGTCGCTCGTCGCGCGCTCGGAACACGCAGCGTACGAGGTCGTGCTCGAGGTGTCCCCCCCGAGTGCGGCGCTCACCCTCGATGGCGTGCCCGTGGGAACGGGCGCGATTCGCCGCACGTTCGCAGTGAACGGCGCGCAGCACGTCCTCCGAGTGACGGCGCCGGGGCATGCTTCGCGCGAGGTGGTGTTCGTCAACGGTCCCCCCGCGGTGACCCGTGTCGCCCTGGTGGCGCTTCCCCGATCGGAGCCTTCCACTGCCAGCGCCGCGCCCCCGTCGCAGAGCGCGACGCACGTCGACGAGCGCCGATTCGAGCGAGCCCGAGCTCGCGCCTCGGAGGCGAACGCACCTCGCCCCGCACGTGCGCCAGAGCGAGGGGCGTTGCAGGGGGCGCCCGCTCCATCCCAGAGCCACGAGGCTCCTCGGGTCCGCGACAACGCGGTGCCCGGAACCCACGCGGCGCCCGACGGCGCGGAGCCGCGCGTCGCCCCCGCGCCCGGGGTCATCGTGCCGCCTGCGCCGCAGCGACTGCTCAGCCCATTTTGATCGACGACTCGTGGAGGCACTCGAAGGAGCGACATGACGGTGCGGATGCGCGGGACGATAACGGCCATGCTCTTCGCAGCCCTCATGGTGGGGGGCTCGCGCACGGCTCGTGCGCAGCACTCACGCAGGCACGCGCCATCGCCGGCCGCGCCCGCCCTCGAGCCGCCTCAGGTGGTCGAGGCGCGACGTCATTTCGAGCAGGGGCGCGCGCTCTTCGACAGCGGCAATCACGACGCCGCGATCGCGGAGTTCCAGCGCGCGTACGACCTCCTCGCGGGGCGGTCAGGGCAGTACGTGATGCTGTTCAACCTCGCGCAGTGTCACGAGCGCCTCTTTCGCTACGAACTCGCCTTGCAGTTCTATCGTCGCTTTCTTGCGGAGGGAGGCCCCGACGCCCGCGACCGCGCCGCGGTCGAGGCGACCATCGCGACGCTCGAGGGCCTGCTCGCGACGGTGCACGTGCGCTCGAACGTCGAGCGTGCGGAGGCGTGGGTCGACGACCGACTCGTCGGAGCGGCGCCGGGTGACCTGCGCATCCCCGGCGGTCGACACGTCGTCGAGCTGCGCGCGCCTGGGTTTCTCCCGACGCGCCGCGAAGTCCAGATCCCCGCGCGAGGAGTGATCGACCTGGAACTGGCCATGGAGGTGGTGCGTTCTCGGCGAGGCGTGAGCCCCGTGTTCTTCTGGACCGCGCTCGGCCTCGGCGCCGCGACGGCGGTGGCAGGGGGCATCTTCGGCGTGCAGGCGCTCGTCGCGCGAAATGACGTGGACGCCCGCCTCGCGGATCCCTCGCAGCGCTTCACCGTCAGCGAAGACGATCAGCGCGCCATCGCGCGCTCGGTCACCACCGCCGACGTGCTCTATGGGACCGCCGCTGCGTTCGGCGCGACCGCGTTCGTGCTGGCGTTTCTGACCGAGTGGCGCGCGCCGTCCGAGGGACCACCGCGCGCGACGGCGTACGTCGGCTTCGGCTCCGCGGGCGTCGTGGGGAGCTTCTGATGCGTACAACATGGCTGCTCTGGGTGGTCGTCGGCTCGCTCGCGGCGTGCACCGACGACGCGATTGCAACCGACGCTGGTGCCTCGGGCGACGGCGATCACGAGGCCCCGTGCCGGAGTGACGACGACTGCTCCGACGGCGTGTTCTGCGACGGCGTGGAGCGCTGTCGACCCGACGACGCACAGGCGGACTCGCACGGCTGCCTCCCGGCGAACCCCGCGACTCCGTGCATGCCCTCCGATCGGTGCGACGAGGTCACCGATCACTGCGTCTCCGCGTGCGCCGCGGGGCGCGACCAGGACGGCGACGGCGAGCCCGGCGAGGCCTGCGGCGGTCACGACTGCGACGACCACGACATGAACCGCCTGCCCGGGCGACGCGAGGTGTGCGACACCCGAGCGCACGACGAGGACTGCGACCCCGCCACCTTCGGGAACATCGACGCCGACGGCGACGGCGCCTACGACGCCGCGTGCTGCAACGTCGACGACCGCGGCACGCGCCACTGCGGCGAGGACTGCGACGACGCGCGTCGCGACGTGAACCCGAATGCGCCCGAGGTCTGCAACGGCCGCGACGACAACTGCAACGGGCAGGTGGACGAGGGCGTCGGCATTACCTTCTACCGCGACGCAGACGGCGACGGGCATGGGAACCGGGGCATGTCGATGAGCTCGGGATGCACCGCACCGACGGGATGGGTGACGGTCGGCGACGACTGCGACGACGGCAACCGCAACCGCAACCCCGGCGCGCCGGAGGTGTGCGACGGCATCGACAACAACTGCGACCAGCGGACGGACGAGGGCCTCTCCACGACGCAATGTTGCGCTGACAGCGATGGGGACGGGGCGGTGGACGGCGGCCGCCAGATGCGAACGTGCAGCATCTGTCCGGGCGGATGGAGGCAGTGCGGTCCACCGTGGGATTGCTGCGACCGCGACGGCCGCGCGCACCCTGGGCAGACCGCGGCCTTCTCCGCGCAGCGTGCGTGCGGAGGGTTCGACTTCGACTGCGACGGCAACGAGACCCTGCGATGCATCCCGACGCGAGGGGGATTCGCTTCTGCTGCCTGCGGAGACTGTCTGTACACCAGCCTCGGGAACTACGGCTTCGACCCCGTGCACTGCGGGGACCGCGTGCATCACGCCACGCTGCAGCCCGCGCGTCTGCTTGGTGGAGGAACTGGATGCCGGGCCGGCAACTCGGACGACGTGAACGCGGAGTGCCATTGAAGCCGGGGCTCTGGCGGTGGATCGGTGTGCTCGCGCTGCCGGGCGCGTGTACGCTGCTCGACCTCGACGGCTTCGACGTGCCCGTCTGCGCCCAGGACGCCGAGTGCGAGCCGCTCAACGCGCGTGCTGGCATCGCCGCCTCGGCGTGCCTGCGCTATCGCTGCGAGCCCGCGTCGCATCGCTGCAAGCTCCCCGTGGCGGGCGCCGAGGTGTGCGACGGGGTCGACAACGACTGCGACGGGGTGATCGACGAGGGGGTCTTCGCCCCCGCGCCCACGTCGCTCGCTCAATGGGAACAGGTTCCCGCCTCGATCTCGTACGCGGCTACCACAGACGGGCACGCGCTCGCGCTGACCTGCACGCAGAGCACCCAGCGCGGAGCGCTCGTGCAGTTCGGAGCGTCGCCACCCGTACACACGCTCGCCTATACCCAGCAGCAGAACGCTGATGCGCTCGCGTCGACGGCGCTCGCCCCGGGGTGCCCTGGCGCGATCGATGACTGTGGCGCGCACGAGCTCGTGGTGGCTCCCGCGACCGATGACGCGTGGTTCGCGGCCGCGGTGAACCGCAGCGGCTGCGCCGCGGGTCAGCTCCGCGTCGGCTACGTCGCGCCGCGCGACGGCGTCTTCGTGCAACGAGGGCCGCGCGTTCGCTCCAACGTGTTCGAGGGCGTCGATACGCTCGGGGCGCCGCAGCTTCCGTGCAGCGGCGCGTCGCATCCGGCGCGGCCGGGGGCGGCGCGTCCCTCGGTGGCTGCGCTCGAGGTCGCCGTGGGGGTTGCGTCGCGCGCGCTCGTCACCTGGCGCGGAGGTCCCCCTGTGGACGGCACGGCGTGCTCGGCCGAACCGACGCCCATTCAAGCGATCGGACTGTGGCTCGAAGCACAGGACGCCACGGGCGGCGAGGTGATCCGATCGGTCACCGCGACCGACGGAGGGCACCCGCGAACGCTCGGCCTCTCACGCGCGGATGTCCCTCCCGCGGTGGTGGCGTGGGGAACGCTCGGGTGGTTCGTCGCCTTCGGCGCGGAGGGGGGCGGCGTCGCGTTGCGCTTCGTGCCCGCGATGAACGACGCGCCGCCCGAGCTGGACCCCATGCGCTTCGGTGATCGAGACTACGCGCAGTCCGACCGCGCCACCGCGCCGCTTCTCGACGCACTTTCGTTCACGCTCGGCGCCGACGCCGCGGTGGGGCGCGTGGCGCTCGCGCTGGGCCCCGAGGCCGACGGCGGCGTCGACCTCGGGGTCGCGTGGGAGTCTGGCTGTGAGGCGCGAGGCTCCGCGCTTCGCTTCACGCGCGTGCACTTCGCCGCCGACCTGGCGGGCGCCTTCTCCGCTGCGGATCCGGTGACCATAGGGCGTGCTGGAGCGGGGGAGCCCGCGCTCGGGTACACGCGCAGCGGCTTCACGCGGGCGGACTTCACCCGCGGGGGCTTCATGGGTGACGCCGGGACGACTCTCACCGAGCGCACGGGGGGCTGGACGCTCCTCTGGGTCGACCGTGGGCGCCTGCCGCATCGGCTCTACGCGTCGCGATTTCTCGCGTACGACGGGCTGCCGGTCGACGAGGCGCCTGTGGAGCTCACGCGAGGGTCGCCTTCGCGTGCGCCTTCGCATCCCTTCGTGTTCGACGCGTCGGGCCGCGGTGACGCGACGAGCTACCTGTTCGTGGATGAGGGGCGAGACGGGTGGCTGGGAGGCCCGCTGTTCTGCGGGAGGCGCTGACCCCCGTCGGCGAACTTGCACGCACTGCCGCTCGCGGTTCTACTCGCCGCGCCCCCATGACGACCGACACGCTGCGTGACGAGGTCATCGACGGGAAGTATCAGCTCCTTCGCGAGGTCGCGAGCGGGGCTCAGGGGGTCGTCTACGAGGCGCGGGCCCTGCTCACCGGGCAGATCGTGGCGCTCAAGCGTCTCCGCCCAGAGTATTCGAGTTCCCCACGGGTCGCGCGGCGCTTCATCCAGGAGTCGACCATCGCGTCGCGCTTCTCGCACCCGAACATCGTCCAGGTGCTCGACGCGGGGCAGGACCCCGTGGACGGCACGCTCTACATGGTGCAACCCCTGCTCGAAGGAGCGGACCTTCGGGATGTGCTCGCCGGCCGTGGACCCTTGAGCCCGCGAGAAGCGCTCGACCTCATGTTGCCTGTGATGGCCGCGCTCATCGCCGTGCATCGCGCGGGCGTGGTCCACCGCGACGTGAAGCCAGAGAACATCCTTCTCGCGCACGACGTCGAGCGCGGCGTGCGCCCCGTGCTCATCGACTTCGGGATCGTGAAGCTGCTCGACGCGGACCCCGCCCTGCGCACCGCGACCGGCGCAGTGATCGGCACGCCCCTCTACATGGCGCCCGAGCAGGCGACCGGCGACCCGACGGTCGATGCGCGCGCCGACGTGTGGGCCGTCGCGGTCATCCTCTGCGAGATGATCACGGGGAGCGCCCCTTTCCGTGCGAACTCGGTCCCGGAGATCCTCGCTCGGATCGTAGGTGCGCCCGCGCCTCGCCTCGACGCCGTCGTGCCCACGGTGTCACGCGAGCTGGCCGACATCGTCGAACGCGCGCTCGCGATCCCCCGTGAGCAGCGCTTCCCCACGATGGCGGCGTTCATCGAGGCGCTGCTCGAGTGCCCGAGGCTCGACGCCCAGACCACGGGCCGTGACCTCGCCGCCCGCCACCACGCCGCGCTCACGGCGAAGGTGCCGCTCGACGCGCAGACGACCACGCGCTTCGCTCCGGTATTCGAGGTTGCTGCGCCCATCGCTCCGGCCTCGCCATCTCAGCGTACGCCAACGCCTGGGTCCGAGCGCGTGGACGCCGGGTCGAGGCCTGTCCGTACCGCGGGTCGATCGCGGGCCTCGTCCGCGGCCATTCTCATTGTCGGCGCGCTGCTCGGCGCGTCGTTGACGGCGGCGTTGGTCCGGCCACGCGCTGGATCCTTCACGGTGTCGGTGGCCGCCGAGCCCGCCTCCGCGACGATGGAGATCGACGGAGTCCCCGCAGGAGCGGGGCGCTTCGAGCGATCGTTTCCGCGCGACGGTCGGGTCCACGTGCTGCGGATCACCGCGCCGGGGCACATCGCGCGCGAGGTCACGTTCCGAGACGAGGCACCGCCCACGCGCCAGAGGCTCGCGGTCGACACGCCGCCGCAGCGGTGAGCGCGCCGACGCGCGGGGAGCCTCGTCTCCACCGTGGACAGCTCACGACGCGCCGTGCGAGAACCGAGGGCCGAAGCGAGGGCCGTGAGCGGTGCTTCCCGAGGCAGACCTTCTCATCACGGGGCGAGGGCTCGACGGCTGGCAGGTCGTCCATGCCGAGCTGCGCGAGGCCATCTCCGAGGTGTACGAGGCCGCCGTCGTGGTCACGCACGCCGACCGTGACGCCGACCCGGGGGCGCTTTTGGGGCACGCGTTCACGCTGACAGTCACGCGCGCCGCGCTCGAACACCGCACGCAGGGCGTGGTGCGCGCGCTCGAAGACCTGGGGACCACGGGCACACACCGGTACGCGCGGCTGCACCTCGTCCCGTGGCTCTGGACGCTCTCGCAGCGCACCGACTCGCGCATCTTTCAGGAGATGCCCGTCGTCGACATCGTGAAGGCGGTGCTGCGCTCGGCGGGCGTCTACGACGGCGCGCGCGGGCGGCTCGTGGCCTCTGACGAGCTCCGGCACTTGCCGCCGCGGGAGTACTGCGTCCAGTACCGCGAGAGCGACCTCGACTTCGTGCTGCGCCTCCTGCAGGAGGAGGGCATCCCCTTCTACTTCCGGCACGATCAGCAGGACGGCGAGACGCTGGTGCTCGTCGAGGACGGCCACGGATGGTCATCGCCCTCGCTCGCGGAGCCCGGTGATCTGGTGCGGGTGAGCGACTCGCACGCGGCGATGCACGCCCACGAGACGGTGCAGTCGTTCGACCCGTGGCTCGCGCTGCGCCCCACGAGCACGACGCTGCGCGAGTACGACTTCACGCGGATCCGGCTCCATCTCGGCGACGGCACCACCGCGAGCCCGGCGCAGGCCGGCGAGCGAGCGCTCTACGACCACCCGGGGCGCGCGACGCTGTACGGCTACGACGACGGCACACACGCGTACACCGCCTACGACGGGCGACGGCAGGCGCGCATTCGCCAGGAGGCCGCCGCGATGACGGCGGTCACGGTCCAGGGGCGGGGCAACGTCACGGGCTTCCGTCCCGGCCTGCGCGCCCGCGTCGAGGGGCACCACGCGGGCTCGCGCGACGGTCGCTACCTGCTCACGGCGGTGGAGCACCGCTACGACGCGTGGTCCGACCTGCCCGACGACGTGCGCGCCAGCGAGCGCATCACCCGCGCGCTCGAGTCGGCCGGCGTGCGCCCCGCGGGCCGCGCCGACCTCGCGCAGCGTTACGAGAACCGCTTCACGGCGGTCCCCGCGGAGACCGTGTTCCGTCCCGCGCGTGTCACCCCGAGGCCGCTGGTGCACGGCCCGCAGACCGCGCAGGTCGTCGGCCCCGCGAACGAGGAGATCCACGTCGACTTTCACGGGCGCATCAAGGTGCAGTTCCATTGGGACCGCGAGGGCGTGCACGACGACGAGAGCTCGTGCTGGATCCGCTGCGCCCAGAACTGGTCCGGCCCGGGCTGGGGCTTCCAGTTCATACCGCGCATCGGGATGGAGGTGGTGGTGACCTTCCTCGAGGGCGACCCCGACCGTCCGCTCGTCACGGGCTCCGTCTACAACGGCGAGAACCACTTCCCCTATGGGTTGCCGGGCGAGAAGACGAAGAGCACCGTCAGGACCAACAGCTCGCCCACCACGGGGGGCTACAACGAGATCCGCTTCGAAGACCGCGCGGGCGAGGAGCAGGTCTACGTGCAGGCCGAGCGCAACCACGACACGCTGGTCAAGAACGACCAGACGCTCACCGTGGGGAACAACCGCACCAAGCTCGTCGAGGGCCACGAGCGCAACACCGTCGTCAAGGACCGCATGACGACGGTGCACGGCAACGAGTCGAAGGAGGTCGACGGCAACCGGGACGTGCAGGTGCACGGCTTCTCGGGCGCCACCCTGCACGTCGACGCGCACTACCACGTCACGGCCGACGAGGGCCTGGTGCTCGAGTGCGGCGACAGCCGGGTCACCATGACGCCGGGCACGATCGACCTCCATTCGAACCGCATCAAGGTGCACGGCGAGAAGCTGGTCGAGATCCTCGGCGAACTGGTGAAGATCAACTGCCCCGAAGGCAGCCATGAGGCCGCGCACGGCGGTCGGAAGAAGCGCAATCGCTTCAAGGATCTGCTCACGCGTATGAAGCGCGGCGTCGAGCGGGCGCTCTCGAAGCTGCCGGCCACCCTGCGTCGCGCGCTCCGACGGGTGACGAGTGGCGCACTGCGACAGACGGTGCAGGCGTTGATGCGCGGGCGGCTGCCCGACGTGGCCGACATCGCGCGTGGGGCGCTGGGCGAGGCCGCGCAGGGGGTGCTCCACGGCGCGATGAGCGCGATGAACGCGGGCTTCGATCGGCTCGGCGCGCTCGACTGGGTGCAGGGGAATCCTGTGCTCGAAGCAATGCTGAACGGCGCGCGCGGTCCGGTGGCGCAAGGCATCGGGCGCGCGCAGAAGGTGATGCATGGGTTCCTGGAGCGCGTGAGGAGTCAGGAGGCGTGGCAGCTCACGCAGCAGGAGCACCCTGAGGTCGCGCAGCGCGTTCTCCGGAGCGTCGGCGCGCCGATGCTGCGCGAGGCGATGATGCGCGTCGCGGTGCCGCGAGGGAGCGGGCGCGAGGGGCTGCGGCTGTTCGACGGGGTCGCAGCGGCCGCCTCTCAGTGCTTGCGCGGCCAGTAGAACTCCACGCGGAGCGGCCGGCCCCTGGCCCCGCTTCGTCGTCCCTTCGGCCGCGACGGGTGGGCGGTCGAGGGCGCGGAGGGCGCCGTGGAAGCGCTCGCGCGAAGGCGCGCCTCCTCGTGCGTCTGCCGAACGTGCGAGTCCTCCCCCTCGTTCAGCGATGGAGAGTAGAGCAGGACTCCGACCGCGGCACCGATCCCCGCGGAGAGCGTCGCGCCCGCGCCCGCGATCGAGCTGAGAACCTCGGCCAGAAAACTACCGCCGTTGGTAAACGTCGACTCCACGGCGATTTCGCTCCTCCTGGCCGGATCATCTTCCGCGGACATCTCCAGTGCGGTGACGCCGACGGTGATCACGAACGTACCCGCGATGCCCTTCACCTGATAGAAAGCCGCGTCGTACCATGCATTGGTGCGCGTCACGCCGAGAACGATCTCGTCGAGCGACTTCCCGCTCTTGAGGAGAAGCTCGACAGAGGGTGTGTCCGCAGCGCCGCGAGTGAGCTTCAAGAACAGATCACCCAGAGGGTCGCGCGCGCCGGACTTGAGCGCGTTTCGCGCGGCGACAACCTCTTCCGCGAGCGCGTACTTCAGGGCGGGCACCGCTTCGCTGACGTAGGTGTCTTGCGTCGAACGCAGCGCGGGCAAGCCAGCGTGATACCCCTGCCGCAGCAAGTAGAGGAGCCTCGAATAGTTATAGGCGATGGGCCCGAGGAACACAGCGAGGTTGTTGGTTCGCACCGTCCCGACGTGCTCGGTGGGAAGCTCCAGCTCCAGGTCCTCATCAAACCGGAATGGCGCTGGGGGTTCGCACGTCACGCAATACCCGTCCGGCGGCGGGCTGTCGAGTGTCACCAGGATGGCCCCGAGGGGAGGATCTGCCACGCGCTACGGCCCTTGACCCTTCAGAGCAGCCAATCTGGCCTGCATCATGATGAACTGGAACTGCGAGGCTTCGTCGGGCAGGCCGCGCTCGAGGGCGCGTCGATACCAGCTTCGCACGCGAAGGCGGAGGACGTCGGGGGCTTCCGCATCCCAGGCTGGCACCTCTCGAACGAGCCGTTGGCAGATCGCGCCGAGCCAGACCTCCTGCAGCGATCGCTCCGCCTCTGCGTAGATATGCCTCCACACCGGGGTCCGCGCGGGCACGCCGGGGTTCGTGGGTCGCACGGCTTCCTTCCATGCCGCTCCGTGCTCTCGCAGCGGGTTGCTCTCGTCATGGAAGGTGGCTTCGACGCCCGAAGCGCTCAGCAGGTCCAGGTAGCCCTCGATGCGCTCGAGGATCGAGGCCGTTGCGGGGTCGTAATATCGCACGAGGAATGAGGCCCCGTCGCGCCAGGAGCCCGTCATCTGACGAAGGCGCGCCGCGAGCGTCTCGAAGGGTGAGCGAGCCCCGAAAAACACCCCCCATCCCTTTCCCCACCCTCGCTCGACCAGCTGCTCCAGAAGCCTCCCATCCTTGCGCAACTGCACGAGATACGGCGCGACCTCCCCATACACATTCGCCGCCCACCCGCTGTAGAGGCACTCGTAGCGATAGCCCGACCGCCTGAGCAGTTGGAGCACCTCCGGGTCCCGCGCTGCATCGAGCACCGCGTACAGCCTGCCCGGCAACCCCCGCAGCGTCGCCAGCGCCCGGGTCTTCGGGGCATCCGGCGCCTCGTCGCCCTCGGTGCGCATCGTGGTCACCGCGCGTCCCTCTCAGGCGGCGCGAAGTATTGCACCCGATTGCGGTCGTCGACGCGCCAGATCTGCCCCACCGATCGGTCGCCCTCGCTGCGCCCCGCGATCCCGCCGAGGCTCCCGCTCCACACGCGCGGGTACGTGCCACGGTAGAGCTCGCCGGGGGCCACCACGGCGACGTGCCCATGCGAGCGAGGCGTCGCGTGCTCGTCGGAGCGCAGCCCCGCGATCACGAGCTCGCCGCGGCCCGCGCGCTCGATGGCCTCGTCGCGCGTGAGCGTCTGCCAGCTCGCGCGCATGTGATCGATCTGCGCGTCGGCGTCGCCGCCAAGACCATCCCCTACGTCGAGGTCGCCTGCCACGGCACGCACGAAGCCCGAGCAGTTGTTTGCGTACGCGGGAAAGTGCCTGCGAGCAGCGTCGACCACGGGGTTGCCCGAGCTCGGCGCGGCGCCGCGCGAGGTCTCCTCCGCGGCGCGCTTCGCGCGCTCCTCGCGCCGGACGCGTTGCATCTCGGTCATCGTGAGCCCCTTGATGAAGGCCGCCCGGGCCCTCGTGGCGTCGCGTACTCAATCACATCCGGGCGACCTTCCGATCAGCACGCACTCGGCCCCGCCGGTGATGACGCCGCCGTGCGCGGTGGGGTCACCCATGCGCGCCGCCATGCGGCCGTTGATGAGCACCGACGGCTCGCCCATGGTGATCGTGTCGCGCGGGGAGTCGCAGAACGCCGCGTCGCCGACGCGCGCCGCGGGGCGGCCGCAGATCTCCACGTCGCTGGCGCCGACGTGCATGATGGGGCCGCCCTTGTGGGCGCAACGGTGGCTGTCGCTTGCGCGGGCTGCGGGTGGCATCGTCCGGGTCGCTCTCCCCTCTGGCACGTCGCCAACGATGGAAGGGTATCGTCGATGGCGCTCGGAGCACAATCACGATCGGCCATCCAAGCGCTTTCAGTGAAGCAGCGCGAGCAGCGCCGCCACGATCACCAGCAGCGCCGCCACCGACACGCCGACCCACACTGCGGCCGGGATGGCGTCGACTCCGCGCGGTCTCGCGTCGACGCCACCTGTCTCACCAGCGCGCAGCGGCGAGGAGAGGCGCGGAGAGGTCATCTGCGCGCGCGCGGCGTCGGGGGCTTCGAGGAGCGTTCGCTCGTTTGCGGGTCGAGCGCCTGAAGAAAGGGGCGCGAAAGCCCGCGGCTGAGATGACATCGCGGCCGCGAGCTCGCGGTGATCCAGTGGGAGCGTCTGGGCATCCGGCGTGGGCGGCGCGCTCGAGCCGATGGGCACGGTCGCGGAGCTCGCGGGTCGCACGACAGGCCCGAGTGGCAGCGTCACATCGCCTACGTTGGCGCTCGTGCGAAACGCGATCGAGTCCTCGAGCCCGATGGTGTCGTCGCCTACGCGGCGGCTTCGAGTGGCCATGACGGGAGCGCTGTCTGGCCACGCCGACGAATCGCCGTGAACCTGCGCAACGAGGGTGTCGTGGCCCGGCGATGCCTTCGCCCGTGGCCTCAGCGACCGTGACACGGCGCCGCCGTGCGTGGGCACCGTCTCGTCGAACCCGTCGAGTGGGAGCGTCTGCATGCCGGCCGCGTCGTCGCGGTCGATCAGCGTCGCGCCGCCGACGGCGGGCTCGGAGGGGCCTGGCATCGGGGGAGGCGTCGCCGCGACCCGGTCGATGGACGGCGCTCGCGACGCAGGCGCCCCGGCGGCATCTGCACGCGAGTCTCGCTGCGTCTCGACGAGCGAAGGCGCCGCCGAACGCCGCTCTGCGTCCACCCATCCCACGGGCACGAGCGCCGACGTCGAGTGCTCTCTCAACGAGATGCGCGCTGCGTCGGGCAGGCGCACGGGCGCTGGAGGCTCACGCTCTGCAGTTGGGAGCTGTCTCCACTCCCTTGGGATCGCCTGACGCACCCGTCGCGCGAAGGTCTGCGCATCCGCGGGGCGCTTCGATGCGTCGGCGCTCAACGCCTCCGCCACGACATCCCAGAGATCCTTCGGCACGTCGCCGCGCAGCGACTGGAGCGAGGCCCTCACCTGCTTCGGTGCGCGTCGCGCGAGCTCCGCCCAGGTCTCCGAGGTGGTGTCCTGCGGCACCGGGCGGAGCGAGAGCAGCTCCGTGAGCATCACCGCAAGTGAGAACACGTCGGCCGCGGGCCCCTCGCCTCCGGACCCCGCGAGCTGCTCGGGCGCCCGGTACGGAAGGCATGGCCGCGCGTCGACGAAGGGAGCGACCTCGTGGTCGAGCAGCACCACCACGTGACCGGCGGGCGAGGGCTCGAGCATCACGCTCGCGGGTGACAACCCCCTGTGCGGCATGGGCTTCGGCCGCGTGCCGTGCCCCGTCTGTACGGCCGCGCTCACGGATTCGAACACGTGCCGCACGACGCCAGGGCCCGGCGAAGTGCCGGCCTCGCGGTGGCCGGCGAGCCAGTTCGCGAGCGACCGTCCCTTCACGGGCTCGAGCGCGAGCCAGCAGCGGCCGTCGGCGAGCTCGCCCGCGTCGATCACCTTCGGGAGCTTGGTGCCGCTGAGATTGCGCAGCCTCTCGACGACTGCGCTCCACGGTTCGAGAGGGCGCTCGCCTCCGTGCAGAAACTTCACGAGCGCGGAGCGCCGATCGGCGGTGAGGTCGAGCGCGCTCCATGCCTCGCCGAGGCCCATGTCGCCGAGCACCGCGACGAGTTCGAAGCGCGCCGCGACGCGTTCCCTGACAGCGCTCCGAGAGCCGCAGCTCGCATTGGATCGCTCCGGGGAATTCACCTGCGCGTCACGCTCCCTCCAGACGTGCGGAGACTACCTCACGCACGGAGGGCGCGGAAAGGCGTCGGTGGGGCGACAACACGACGGCCCTCGCAAGTCGTGGTCGTGATATAGCACGTAACGGTTGACCGTGGGATGCTTCGCCCAGGAGCTCCAACGATGTCAAGCCGAGGGTACGGACTCGATCTCCGTGTGCGCGTGGTGAAAGCGTATGAGGCGGGCAAGGGCTCGCTGCACGAGGTGGCGGAGGACTTCGACGTGGCCGTGAACACGCTGGTGGCGTGGCGCGCGCTGCGGAAGCAGACCGGCACCCTCCAGCCGCGCCCCCACGGCGGCGGCAACCCCTCGAAGATCCAGGCGCGGGAGGAGCAATGGCTGCGGGAGTGGCTCCAGGAGCAGCCCGACCTGACGCTGGCGGAGCTGGTCGACAAGCTCGCACGCAAGGGCGTCGAACTCTCCATGATGGCCGTCAGCCGTGCGCTGCGGCGCATGAAGATCACGCGAAAAAAAGTCGCTCCATGCGGCCGAGCAGGAGCGCCCCGACGTCGTGAAGAAGCGTGCGGCGTGGTGGGGGAAGGTGGCGACGTTCGACGCCGTGGATCTGCTGTTCCTTGACGAATCGGGCTTCAACCTCGGGATGACGCGCAGCTACGGCTGGGCGCCCTCGGATCAACGCGCGGTCGGGGCGGTGCCCAACGACCCCGGCTCCAACCTCTCGGTCGTCGCGTGCGTGGGCACGCGGGGCGTGGTGGCACCGTGGATGGAACAGGGGGCGATGAACGGCGAGCGCTTCCTCGACTACGTGCGCTTCGTGCTGTGTCCTCGACTCGTTCCGGGCGACGTGGTGGTGATGGACAACGTGCGATTCCACAAGGTCGTGGGCGTGGAAGAGGCCATCGCAGCACGAGGTGCCTCGGTCCTGTACCTGCCGCCCTACTCGCCGGACTTCTCCCCCATCGAGAACGCGTGGTCCAAGATCAAGGCGATCGTCCGAGCGCTGGCGCCGCGTGCCCTGCCTGCCTTCCTCCAAGCCATGCGTCACGCCTTCGAGTCGATCGAGCGAGATGACATCCTCGGGTGGTTCAAGCACTGCGGCTACGAACACAACATCAACCGTTAGGTGCTATATGTGCAAGGGGAGAGCTTTTGCGGGTATGTGGGTGGCGAGGGTGCATCGCTGGAGATCCAAAGGGGTTCTCTCCACGGCGGGAGCCTCCATGGATTCGAGACGACTCAGGGTGCTTCTCGGGCTCGCTGCATCGAGCGCCTTCGCGGCGGGGTGCGACGCGCCCGTCGCGTTCCCCGCGTACGGGTTCCGCGACGCAGGAGGTGACCGCTCGGGCGAGGTCTTCGTCGACGGGGCGGACGACGCCGATGATGTCGTGGGCGTCGAGGATGCGGGCGTCGATGTGACCCCCTGCGCCGAGGGCGAGGAGCGTTGCGACGGCGCCTGCGTCGACCTGCGGTCGAGCGTCGCGCACTGCGGCGCTTGTGGCAGCGCGTGCGCACCCGCGAACGCGACGGCCTCGTGTGCCGGCGGCATCTGCGCGATCGGCGCGTGCGCCGATGGCTTCGGTGACTGCGACGGGCTCGTCGCGAACGGCTGTGAGACCGATGTCCGCACGTCGTCGGCGAACTGTGGCGCGTGCGGCCGGGCGTGCGCGCTCGACCACGCGACCACCTCGTGCGTCGACGGCGCCTGCCGCGTCGAGCGCTGCGAGGCCGGGGCGGGCGACTGCGACGGCGACCCCGCGAACGGTTGCGAGGCGGCGCTCGCCAGCGACGCGCGCAACTGCGGCACCTGCGGGCGCGCGTGCTCCGGCGCGACGCCCGCGTGCACCACCGCGGACGGGGGCACGGACTGCTCGTCGGGCTGCGCGCCGGGGCAGTCGCGCTGCGGCGACGCGTGCGTCGACGCGCAGACCTCCCTCGACCACTGCGGCGCCTGCGGCAACGCGTGCCCGGCCCGCGCCAACGCGACGCGCACGTGCGCGTCGGGGCGCTGCGGCTTCACCTGCGCCGCGCGCTGGGCCGACTGCGACGGCAACGCGAGCAACGGCTGCGAGGTCAACCTCGACGCCGACGCGCGCAACTGTGGCGCCTGCGGTCGCGCGTGCGCGCTGGCGAACGCCACGGCCGCGTGCGTGTCGGGCGCGTGCCGCGTCGCCACGTGCGCGTCGGGGTGGGGCAACTGCGACGGTGCCGACGGCAACGGCTGCGAGGCACGTCTCAACACGCCCTCCAATTGCGGCCGCTGTGGCCTCTCGCTCGCCGAGACCCGCTGCGACGGCCGCGACGACAACTGCAACGGGCGCACGGACGAGGGCGACGTCTGCGCGTACACCGTGCCCTTCGGGGGCTCGGTGCAGATCGGGGCGCGCTCGGGCCACTGGTGGAGCACGGTGCGCGGCGACAACGAGTTCGGCGGACACGGCCCCTGCGTCACCGCCACGGCCACCGTGTCGCGGAGCAGCTCCGACGTGTCGATCCAGGTCTGCGTCACGATGGCGGAGCTCAACGGCTCCGACTGCGGCGGCTCGCCGCGCGACAGCTACGTGTCGGGCTGCTGGACGGTGAGCCGCACGGTGCGCACCACGGGCTTTCAGCCCACGCAGCCGACGGGTTTTCGCGCGCAGTACTTCGACCGCACGACCAACTCGGTGGACTCGTCGATCCCGGTGCTATCGGCCAACCGCTCCATCGTGCGCGTCGACTGCAACGGCGACACGAACAACGAGGACGTCTGCAACGACGAGGACTTCCCCGGCTGCTCGGGCTGCGTCTTCTACCTGGGCGACGTGAGGGTCTACCGGGCCCCGTAGCGCCCTGTCAGAAGCGCCCCGCGAGCCCCAGCCCCGAGAGGCTCACCAGGGGCCGGAGCGTGAGCGCCGAGCTCGCAGGCGGGGCCGTCGCGCGCCGACCGACCAGCGCCCAGACGCCGCCGCCGAGGAGCAGTCCCGCGCCCACCATCAAGGTCACGTTGCCGATCCCGTTGTAGAGCGCACCGCGGTCGTAGAGCGGGCGCGACGACTCGGGGCACTGGCGCACGCTGGCGCCGCCACACTGCCCGTCGAGCTCGTCGACCGCGTCGGCGCGCAGGAGGAACATCACCCCCGAGGCGGCAAGCGTCGCGGCTCCGACGCCCATGACGACCCACGCGCCGACGGGCACGCGCGGCGGCGGGCGCTCGCCAGCGGCGTGGGGCGTGGGCTCCGGCGCCGTCGCCGCGGTGGCCGAACAGGACGCGGCTTCGCGCTCGACCTCCTCGGCGCGCTCACGAACCGCTGCGAGTCGCGAGCGCGCCTCGCGCAACCGCACGGCGTTGCGCGTGAGAAACGCGCCGCGCAGGAGCCCGAGGTGAGCGCGCGAGTCGAGCAGCAGGTCGTCCATCGACGAGAGACGCTCGCGCAGGCACGGGTTACGTGCGTCGCGCCGCTGCGCGGCCTCGACTCGCGCGTGGCGCTCGTCGACCTCCACCACGAGTGCGCGCCCTTCGGCCAGCGTCGCGCTCGAGGGCGCGGCCTCCCCTGGTTCGGCGCCGCGCGCGAGGGCGACGGTGACCGTGACCGACTCGCCCGGCGTCACGCGGACGGCCTGCGAGAAGCGGCGATAGCCGGGGGCCTCGGCCTCGACCAGCGCGGTGCCCGGCACCACGGGGAAGCGACGCTCGGGCAGAGAGAGCGGCAGGTCGTTGCCCGTGAGATAGACCCGCAGCCCGGGCGGGGTGGGCCTCGGCGTCTGCACCACGACGAAGCCGAAGTACGACGTCTGCGGCGCGCTCTGCATGCGCGCCTGTGAGAGCGTACGCACGAACTCCGAGCAGGCCGACCACGTCTGGCAGAGCGGCTGGCGCGCGGCGGGGAGCGCGCCCGGGGCTTCGCAGAGGCGCGCGGCCTGGGCGGGGCTCTCGAGGTCCGTCTCGACCTGCGCGAGGCACTCCTGCGCGGCCGCGAGCGCCTCGCTGCGCTGGTCGGTGAACATGAGCTCGCGCGCGATGCGCGCGAGGAGGTTGTGGTGCATGGCCCCGCCGCCCGTGTACGCCGCGCGGCGATAGAGGTCGAGCGCCTCGAGGTAGAGCCGTCGCGCTTCGACAGCCCCCGCGGGTCCGCGGCCCGACGCCTGGCGGCCCGCGGTGTGGCGCTCGTCGCCGCGCGCCACGAGCGAGCAGACCTCGTCGTCGCCCGAGATGGTGCAGCCCGCGCGCGCGGGCCCCGCGGCGGTCATGAGCGCGGCGGTGAGCGTTGCGACGAGCGGTGCCCTGCGCACGGGTCACCGCCTCGAGCGGCGCGGGGCGTCAGGGAGCCGCTCGAAGTCCACGCGGCGGTCGAAGCGCCACGTGCTCTCGTCGGCCCCGACGCTTCCCTCACGGGCGGTCGCTTCGAAGCGGTCGTCGGGCACGCCGAGCGCCGTCATGAAGCGAATCACCGTCGCCGCGCGCTGCGCCGCCAGCGCGCGGTTGCTCTCGGGGGTACCGCGCGGGTCTCCTCGGCCCACGACGAGCAGGCGCGCCTCGGGGACGCGGAGCGCGCACGCCGCGCCGCGCTCGAGCGCCCGACGGGCCAGCTCGTCGAGGCTCGAGTCGTTGTACGCGAAATAGGGCGACTCGAGGCTGCACTCGCCCAGGTCGAGCGTGAAGCGCGGCGCGTCTTCGGCCTCGGCCACGCACGCGCCGAGCTCGCACCGCCGCCCGACGCTGCAGGGCCTCGCCTCGTCGCACTCGGGCCGCGGCGCGCAACGCCGGTCGAGGCATCGGTGCGAGGGCAGGCAGTCGCCGTCGCCCTCGCAGCCCTGCTCCCCACGCAGGCAGCGCCCGCCCACGCAGCGCGCGCCACGCTCGCAGTCGCTCGAGGCGCGGCACTGCGAGCAGCGGCCCTGGACGCACCACGCGCCTGTCGCGCGGCACGGGGCGTCGGACTCGCACGCGGGCGAGGCGGGCGTCGGGCTGCACGCGAGGAGCGCGGCGAGCACCGCGGCGCTCCCTCGCAGTCGATCTCGGGCGGTGGCGCTCGGGGCGTGCATCGGCGATCCCCACGGCGACGTTACCAACCCGCCGCTTGATGGGCCCAGGGGAAAAAGCCATGCTGCGCCGGCGCCGCGAGGCACGACGAGGGCACCACGTGGCGGAGCAACGCACCAACGCCGACCCGCTGGGGCTCGAAGGCGCGACGATCGAGGGGCGCTACCAACTCGAGCAGGCCGTGGGGGCGGGCGGCTTCGGCGTGGTCTACCGCGGCGTGCAGCTCCGGCTCGGGCGCCGCGTGGCGGTCAAGGTGCTGCGGCGCCCGCTCGGCGCGAGCGACGGGCGCTGGGCCGACACGCTGCGACTCTTCGAGGCCGAGGCCAGGATCATCGCGGCGGTGCGCCACCCGAACGTGGTCCAGGTCATCGACCACGGGATCGCGGACTTCGGCGACGGCACGCCCGCGCCGTGGATCGCGCTCGAGTGGGTCGAAGGCCAGACGCTCCAGGCGTGGCTCGATGCGCGTGGGCGGCGTCCCATGGCGCCCGAGGACGCGTGGCGCTTCCTGCGGCCCGTCGTCGACGCGGCGGCGTGCTTTCACCGCCGCAGGATCGCGCACCGCGACATCAAGCCGGCGAACATCATGGTGGCGCTCGACGATGGCGTGCCGTCGCTGCGGCTGCTCGACCTGGGCGTCGCCAAGATCCTCGAGGCCGACGAGGCGACGCCCTCCACGGGAGCGACGGCGACGCGCGGCTCCACGGGAGGATTCTCCCCGCGCTACGCCGCGCCCGAGCAGGTAGGTGGGCTGCGGACGGGGCCGTGGACCGACGTGCATGCGCTGGGCATGTTGCTGACCGAGCTCATCACGGGTCGGCGACCGTACCAGGGCGAGACGCTCGAGCATCAGTTCGCCGAGGCGTTCTCGCCCCTGCGCCCGACCCCGGCGAAGCTCGGCGTCGACGCGGGCGCGTGGGAGGCGCCCCTGGCCCGTTGCGTGGCGCTCCTCGTCGCGGAGCGGTACGCCGACGCCGGCGCGATGATGGCCGCGCTCGACGCGGTCGCGACGACGGAGGCGCCGCCCCGCGAAGCGCCGACGAGCGATGCCTCGCGGTCCGTTGCGGGCGACGGGCGGACGAGAGGGATCCCCGCGGCGGTGGCGCTCCTCGCGCTGCTGGCGCTCAGCGCGGTGTGGGGTGCGCGGCTGCTCCTCCGCGTGCAGGGGACGTCGGCGCGCGCCGTGACGGCCCCGGGCCCCTCGGCGCATCACGCACCGACCGTCGCCGTCGACGGAGGAGCGGCACCGGACGCCTCGTGGGTCACGTCGCCCGCCGACGCGCACGCGCCCCAGGAGGTATCCGAGGCAGGTGTAGCCGACGCGGGACCTGCTCCATCATCGCGCACTCCCAGCGAGGGTCGCGCGCCGCGCCCGCGTGTGCGCGACACCGCTCCGCGCACGACCGCACCTGCGTCGCCCGCGTTGCCCGACCCCACGCTCCCGCTGTGAACCCGTCTTCCGCACCCAGAACCCGCGCGGTCGGCCTTGGGAGGACGACGAGGTGGAGGCGACCCGCCGTCGTCTGTACGAGCGCCTCACGGACGTGGCCGTACTCGTCGGCGCGACCGCGATGCTGCCGCCCGTGTGTACCGCGATCGGCTTCGGCATCGGCTGCGCGCTCGTCGTCAGAGGTGAGGCGCTGCCGGCGGCGCGAGCCGGCCGTCACGAGCGCGCCGTTGCGATTCCCTCCGGCTCGTTCCGGCGGTCGCGGCGCGGGAGCGAGTATCGTAATGACTCGCCCCCGCGCCGCTGCCGGCGTGCGTCGTCTCGTCAATGCGGGGCGCGTTCCAACCCCTCCCACGCGCACGTAAGGGTCTCCCGCATCTCCTGCCTCGTCCAGCGGCAAAACCTCATTTGTTCGCGCGTCGGCTACCGTGCAGATGTTCGCGGTCGCGCCCGACCCATGCGGGCTCGTCGCGCGGGCCTGTCCACTCTTCGGACACCGCGCACGTGCCCCGACGAAAACGTTGACCGGCGATCCCGCGCCGCGCGAGGTTCACGACGCGACCGCGGGCGTGTTCCAACCCCCCCCACGCACCCGCAAGGGTCGCCGACGCTCCCCTGGCTCGTCCAGGGAGGCGCCGCCTATTGCGCCCTTCCACTGGCAGCGGCTGCGCCAGGGGCCTCGCCGTCACCCGCCCAGCGTTCTGCGGGCGAACTTCGCCCGCTGCTCGTCCGGCGCTCCCGAGAGGGCCTCCCGGATCGAGCGGAGCGCCTCCCGTCGCGAACTCGACACCGCGCGCAGGCCTGCGCTCAGGAACCGCTGGCGCGCGGACTCGGCGCGGAGGAGGCGGCTCTCGCCATGGAGAGCTGCTGCCCGTACGCGGAGTTTGAGTGCGTCGCCGATGAGCCCGCGAAGCAGTTCCCCGTAACCGCTCGCCACGCGATGATCTGCCCCGGCCATGACCACGCCTCCATCTCCACGGCACGTGAGGTAGTACCGCCACACTTGCTATCGAGCCCTCGACGGTCACCTGTCGAAGCACACGCCGCGCCGTCACCACGCCTCGATCCGAGTGCGCGGTCACCCCCGCCCGAATCCACTCGCGCGGACGCCGCCGCGTTCCCGTCGTTGCTGCGCGTGCGGCCCCGTTGGGGTTAGGCTCCGCGTGGGGGATCGCATGCACCAGGATGACTGCAAGGGCAGGTTATGCCCCGGTGACGAGAACGACGTCCGCCTCGAGCTCTCGCTGCCCTTCTCGGCCGCCGTCGATGTCCTCGCACGGGTCGACGCGTGGCGGCCCGTGCGCCCCGTGGTGTTCGGCGCGGGCCGCACCGCGGGGGACGATCGGCCGTGGCGTGCGGGCAAGGGTGAGCCTCGCGAGACGCCCGCCGGCGACGTGGTCCTCGTCGTCGAGGGCGACGCGGCGGTGCGGTGGATCGTGACGCGCGCTGTCGGGCAGCGGCCTCGCCGTGAAGCTCGCCGGCAACGGCGCAGCGGCGCTCGCGGCGCTCGAGATGATCGAGGCCGTCGGCGACTCGCCGCGCGCCCTCTACATCGACCTCGCGCTGCCCGACATGCCGGGCGAGGCGGTGATCGCGAGCGCGCGGGCGCGGTGGCCCGAGCTGCCCGTGGTGGTCGCGTCCGGCGCCTGGGACGCCCACGAGTGCGCCCGTGCGGCCGCGGCCACGCTGTTCCTCGAGAAGCCGATCCAGATCGAGGAACTGATCGCGACGCTCTACGCGGTCGTCGCGGGCTGACGACCGTCGACCGCGAAGCGCGTCGTCGCGAAGGTCTCGCGTCGCGCCCCATCATTTCGACGGCCGCGCCACGCGAGACACCCGGGTGCCCGGCCTGGTCTCGACGCGCACGCTCGGGACGTACGTGGCGGCCCTCGCGCGATCGGCCGCGCGGACCGCCCGTAAGTTCACGCTCACGGCGCGCAGAATCACGGTCGTCTCGCGCGCGTCTCGGAGCTCGTCGCGCAGGCAGACGCACTCCGCTCGCAGGCACATGCATTCGAAGCGCAGGCAGACGCACTCGGCCCGGAGGCGTCGCCCTGCGAGGTTGAGTCGCTCGCTCTCGAGGCGCGCCGCGAGCGCACGCGCGCCGAGGTCCCGAAGGCCCATGTCCCCACCCATCCAAGCCTTGTCCCTCCGCAAGCCTTCCCCGTCAACGGCGACCCGCGCCCCGCGGAGCTCTCGGCCGACACCGCGCCCCGTCCTGGGCCGCGAGACGTTCCCCACACGCACAAAGCACGCGCCGCACTACGAGCGTCGATCCCTCGCACTGCCTGCGTCGTGCGCTCGCGTTCGCGCGCGCTCCACCTCAATCACCGCGCGGCCTCGGCCTTGCTGTGGGTTCATGAGAAAGGATTCATTCAATGAGGCATGGTGATCGTGGAGGCAGGTTCTGTCTGATCGTCGAGGACAACCCGCCGGTGCGTCAGCTCGTGGCGGCCGTGCTCCTGGGCGCGGGGTACGGCGTGCGGCTCGCGTCGACGGGGGCGGAGGCGCTCGCCGCTCTCGAGAGTCGGGCTGACGAGATCGGCGTCGTCTACCTCGACCTCTCGCTCCCCGACATGACGGGTGAGGGGGTGCTCGCGCAGTTACACGCGCGGCGGCCCGAGCTGCCGGTCGTGATCGCCACGGGTCGCGGCGACGGGGAGATCGGCAACGAGGTGCGCGCGATGGCGACGGCGTTCCTGCCCAAGCCCTTTCTGCCGAACGAGCTGATCGACCTCATGCGCCGCGTCGTGTCGGGCGACGAGGCCCACGCGAGCGTCGCGTGAGCGCCGGGGAGCAGAAGGTCCTCGTCGTCGAGGACGACCTCGGGGTGCAGCGGATGGTGATGCGCATCCTCATGCACAGCGGCTACGACGTCCTGACCGCGAGCGACGGCGCAGAGGCGCTTGAGATGCTCGAGGCGTTCGGCGAGTCACTCTTGGCGGTGTACCTCGACCTCGGGCTACCGGGCGTGCCCGGCGACGTGGTGCTGGCCTACGCACACGGGGGCTGGCCGAAGCTGCCTGTGGTGGTCGCGACGGGCAGCTTCGACGCGCGGGAGCGCTGCGGGCTCGAGGCGGCCAGCATGTTCCTCGCGAAGCCATTCCAGCTCGCCGAGCTCGTCGACGCCGTGCGCGCGGTCGCCGCGACCTGAGCGGCCGCTCGCAGCGAAGGCCCCGCGGCGGTGCCACGTGCACGCACTCATCCTCGGCCGCGAGCGGCCAGCGCCTCCGCGCAATGCGCGAGCGCGTCGACCACCGGTCGGGGCGACGGCGTGAGGCAGGGCACGTCGCGAGCCTGCTCCGCTCGCGTCCCGCACGCCTTCGCCTCTCGGCGCGCCTCGCAGAGGCGCCGGCGCATCTCGTTGACCACGAGCGCGGACGCGAGTTAGACCGCGTTCACGTGGCGCATGTCGACGTCACTGCCTGCGCGGCGCGGCAACCACCGCGTGAGCGTCTCGCTTAGGAGGGCCGCGGTGATGGGCTTCGCGAGGTAGTCGTCCATGCCCGCATCGAGGCACTTCTCGCGGTCGTTCGCGAGCGCGTTGGCGGTCATCGCGATGATGGGCGTGCGAACGGCGCCCCGACGCTCCCGCTCACGGAGCGCGCGGGTGGACTCGTAGCCGTCCATCTCGGGCATCTGGCAGTCCATGAAGATCAGATCGTAGGCGCGCCGCGCCGCGGCCTCGACGGCCTCGATCCCGTTGGCGGCCACGTCGACGCGGCAGCCCTGCTTCTCGAGCATCAAGGTGACGACCTTCTGGTTCACGACGTTGTCCTCCACGACCAGAACGCGCGCGGGTGCGCCCGCCGGTCGTAGTGGCGTCGCGTCGTTTCCGGGCGCCTGCGGGGGCAACCTCGCGTACTCCCCGGACTGCGAGTGGCCGACGGAGGGGGGCAGGAACCGCGCGGTGAACCAGAACGCGCTGCCGCGCCCCGGCTCGCTCTCGACGCCGATCTCTCCCCCCATGCATTTCGCAAGGCGGCGGCAGATCGCGAGCCCCAGACCCATGCCGCCGTGACGGCGGGTCGTCGAGGCGTCGCCCGGCGTGAACGGTTCGAAGAGCCCCGCGCGCGCCTCGGGGGCGATGCCGATCCCGCTGTCCGTCACGGTGAAGCGCAAGCAAGGCTGCGCCGTTGGTGGCGCGTCCGCCGGCTCGACGCGCAGCTCCACCCGGCCGCGCTCGGTGAACTTCACCGCGTTGTCCACGAGGTTGACGAGCACCTGGCGCAGCCGCGCGGGGTCGCCGCGCAGGCGCGCGGGCGCGTCGGACGAGTCGTGCACCACGAGCTCGTGGCCCTTGCGCGCCGCGGGCTCGCGGAGCGCCGTCGCCACCTCGTCGAGCACGCCGCGCGGGTCGAAGTCGACCTCCTCGAGGGCGAGGCGGCCCGCGTCGATCTCGATGTAGTCGAGGACGTCGTTGAGGAGCGCGAGCAGCGAGCGGGCCGAGGACTGCACCTCGGTGAGGTACTCGCGCTGTACCGGCGTGAGGTCGGTGCAGAGCGCGAGCTCGGTCATGCCGATCACCGCGTTCATCGGCGTTCGGATCTCGTGGCTCATCACCGCGAGGAAGCCGCTCTTGGCGCGGCTCGCGGCCTCCGAGGTGCGGTGCGCCTCGCGCAGCGCCTCGCGCTCACTGCGGAGCCCGGCGTTGAGCTCCATCAGCTCCTTCGACGTGAGGTCGAAGGCGCGCTCGAGGGTGTAGCGGTCCTGCTCGGCTTCGGCGTAGGTCCGGCGCACGCGCTCGAGGAACGCGCGCCACCGCTCCGCATCGGGCGGCGTGTCCGCGTCGAGTCCGAGCCGTCGGAGCTGGCGATCGAGGACCGAGGGCGTCACGCCGCGCCTTCGATCGTCGCTGGTTGTGCATGGATGTGTGGCAACGCGCTGGCCTCCTTTATTCGATTCGCTTCCTTGCGGCTCGGGTACGTTCCATCGAGAGCGCGCCGTGAGGCGAGCCGCGCGGGGACACGCTCCACCCGTTCTATCGGAGCCTGCCCCTGCATCCTGAAGTCGGACACTTCCAGTCCCTCGGCGCCCTCACCTCCGACGCGCGGACGCAGATCCCGCTGCGCGTCGTGACGCTCGCGATCAACGTCAACCCGCACAAGCCCGCGGGCGAGGCGTGGAACGCGTTCGGCGAGGCGCCCGACCGCGCCGTCGACGAGGTGCTCGCCGCGGGCGGCGCGCTCGTGCGCCGCGGCGAGTTCGCGCCGGGATGCCCCT
>JBDHVF010000021.1:0-26224 GCA_039809605.1 Polyangiales bacterium
CGTCGATGGTACTGCAAGGGTGACCTTGTGGGAGAGTAGAACGCTGCCGGGGTCCTACTCAGAAGCCCCCGCTGGTCGCAAGCCAGCGGGGGCTTCGCCTTTTCGAAGGTCTCGTCTCAGCGCCAGAGGGTTACCTGGCCCACATGGGACCGCGCGTAACGGGCGGCCTCGTCACGGCACCTGCGCTGGCGATCGCCCACCCACGAGTCCGCGCGGAGGTCGATCACCACGGGGCGCCCCTCGGCGCGCAGCGCGTCGAGTCGAGCGCCGAGGTCTCGCGGCCATCGCCATCCGGGGCACACCTGCACCCAGGCCGGCCGCGCGTCGCCCTGGAGCTTCGAGAACTCTCGCAGGTACACCACCGCGGGGCAGAGCTGCCCCGTCACCACCGCGGCGTTCGACGGAACCGCCGCGAGCCTTGCCGGCAGCGTGCGCAGCCCTTCGACGAGCGGTCGCTCGACGACGCGCATCACGACGCCCGCGACGAGGGCCGTCGCCACCGTGGCGATCGCCACGCCGCGACGCGCGGAGCGCCGAGACCCGGCGACGTCGAGCGCGAGGCCCGCGGGGAGCATCACGGCGCAGGGCAGCGCCGCGAGCAGGTAGCGCGGTGAGAATGAGATGTCCTGGTAGAACGCCAGCGCCGCGAGCTGGAGGCCCGACGGGATCGCCAGCGCGAGGAGCCGGCTGCTCCACACGATCGCGCCGCGCCGCCGCGTGACGCTCGCGATCGAGAGCCACACCGCCGACGGCCCCGACGCGGCCAGCCACGCGAGGAACATCGCGAAGTCGCGCGCGCCGTACGGGTGCTGCGCGCGCTCGCCCGCCATCGCGCGCCCCCACTCGCGCAGCGTCGACACGTACGAGGGCTGACGCAGCGCGATCCACGCCACCGGCAGCGCGAGCGAGAGCGCGCACCCCACGACCGCGACCGCGACGAGAGCGGCGCGACGGCGCGGCGCCGTCCATGCGAGCGCCGCGAGCGTCAGGAGGTGCGCCACCGCCTGCTCGCGCAACCCCCCGGCGACGCCGAGCAGCGCGCCCGCCAGCGCCATGCGCGAGGTCGAAGCGTCACGGGCGGCGCGCAATGCCACCGCGAACGACATCACCGTCACGGCCATCGAGGGCGCGTCGGTGAGCACCGCGCGGCTCGTGTGCGCGACCGACGGAGACAGCGCGAGGAGCAACCCCGCGGCGAGCGACGATCGCGTCGAGGCGCCCGCCCGCAGGGCCACGAGCGCGAGCGCGGGCGCGCCGAGGGCCGACACGAGCATCCAGAGCGCGCGTAGCAACGGCTCGACCGACGCGACGCCGCCGCCGAGCGCGCGCCACGCGCTCACCGCCGCGTGCGAGACGAGTACGAAGGTGGGCCGGCCGAGCATGAGGCCGCCGACGCGCCCCGTGATCGACTGGATGACATAACCGAACGAGTCCCAGTAGACGGGGCCGCGGGGGCCGACCCACCACGCGGCCAGCGCCGCGGTCGCGTAGAGGAGCGCGAGCGCGCGGCGCGGGAGGACGGCGTCGGGAGGCATCCGTGTTGACCTTGCGCGCGCGACGGTGGCACGATCGATCGCCGCCGGAAAGGGCGACGAACACCATGTTCAAGGACACGCTTCGCGAGGTCGTCGAGGGCACCGAGGGGGGGATCGCCGGGGTCCTCATGGACTACGAGGGCTTCGCCGTCGACCACTGGTCGCGCGACGACGCGGAGATCGACATCCAGACCGTCGGCATGGAGTTCTCCGTCGTGCTCAAGGACATGCGCCGCGCCTCCGAGCAGCTCGACACGGGCGGCATGAAGGAGCTCGTGTTCCACACCGAGAAGCTCTCGGGCGTGGTGCGCACGCTCACCAACGAGTACGTCGTCGCCCTCGCCATGCGCCCCACGGGCAACCACGGCAAGGGCCGCTTCCTGCTGCGCATCGCCGCGCCGAAGCTGCTCGAAGGGCTCTCCTGACCGACGCGCCGGCGAGGCCCCGCGTGAGCGCCGAACGACCGCGCATCCTCGTGCTGCACGGGCCCAACCTGAACCTCCTCGGCACCCGCGAGCCCGAGGTCTACGGGCGCACGACCCTCGACGAGATCGACCGCGCCCTCGTGACGCAGGGCGACGTCGCGGGCGTCGAGATCGAGTGCCGGCAGTCGAACCACGAGGGCGCCCTCATCGACCACCTGCACGGCGCCGTGGGGCGATGCCGGGCCGTGGTGTTCAACCCCGGCGCGTACACGCACACGAGCGTCGCGCTGCGCGACGCGGTCGCGGCCATCGGGATCCCCGTCGTCGAGGTGCACCTCACCAACACCGAGGCACGCGAGGATTTTCGCAGGGTGTCCTTCGTCGGGGCCGCGTGCCTCGGCCGCGTCATGGGCTTCGGGCCGAAGAGCTACGCCCTCGCGCTCGATGCGTTGCTCGCGCACCTCGGGTTGCGATAGAACCTGCGGCCTCGTGAACATCGACATCAAACGCCTGCCGCTGCGCGTGCTGCGCGCGCTGCGACGCCTGCGCGGACCGCGCGTCGACATCGAGCAGATCGAGCAGCTCATGCGCGCCCTCAAGGAGAACGACTTCCACGAGGTCGAGATCGCGCAGGGCTCGCGGCGCATCACCCTGCGGCGCGCGGCGGGGGGACCGATGACGCACGGCGCGGCGTTCCCCATGAACACGGGCGAGCGGGAGCGGGCGAGGGGGCTCGACGACGCGCCCGAGAGCGCCCCCGTCGAGGACGCGTCGCTCGTGACCGTGACCTCGCCGCTGGTGGGCACGTTCTACCGCTCCCCGTCGCCGCAGGCGCGGAGCTTCGTCGAGGTCGGCAGCCTCGTGCGGCAGGGCACCGTGCTCTGCATCGTCGAGGCGATGAAGCTCATGAACGAGATCGAGAGCGAGGTCGACGGCGTCGTCACCGAGGTCCTCGTCGAGAACGGCAAGCCCGTGGAGTTCGGCCAGGGGCTCCTGCGCATCCGGCGCGCGGGGTAGCGGCGTGTTCAAGAAGGTCCTCGTCGCCAACCGCGGGGAGATCGCGCTGCGGGTCATCCGCGCGTGCAAGGAGCTCGGCCTGCGCACCGTGGCCGTTCACTCGACCGTCGACGCCGAGGCCCTGCACGTGCGCCTCGCCGACGAGTCGGTGTGCATCGGCCCCGCGGCGCCCGGGCGGTCGTACCTGCACATCCCCGCCATCATCGCCGCGGCCGAGGTCTCGGGCGCCGACGCGATCCACCCCGGCTACGGCTTTCTCTCGGAGAACGCCGAGTTCGCCGAGGTCTGCCGCCGGTGCCGCATCACCTTCATCGGCCCCTCGCCCGAGGCCATGCGCGCGTGGGGCGACAAGGTCAGCGCGCGCGCCAACGCCGAAGCGTTCGGCCTCCCGATGCTGCCCGGCAGCGGCGTGCTCGAGAGCGCCGAGCACGCGCGGCGCGAGGCCGAGCGCGTGGGCCTCCCGGTGATCTTGAAGGCCTCGGGCGGCGGCGGCGGGCGCGGGATGAAGATCGTCCGCTCGCTCGACGAGCTCGAGAACAGCTTTCACGCCGCGCGCAGCGAGGCCCTCGCGGGCTTTCGCAACCCCGACGTGTACCTCGAGCGCTACGTCGAGCAGCCGCGCCACGTGGAGTTCCAGGTCGTCGCCGACCAGCACGGCAACGCCGTGTGCCTCGGCGAGCGCGAGTGCACCATCCAGCGGCGCCACCAGAAGGTGCTCGAAGAGGCCCCGTCGCCGTCGCTCGCGCCCGCGCTGCGCGAGCGGCTCTCGGCCCTCGTCACCGAGGCCGTGCGCGAGACCGGGTACACCTCCCTCGGCACGCTGGAGTTCCTGCTCGACGAGCGAGGCGACGCGTACTTCATGGAGATGAACACCCGCGTGCAGGTCGAGCACCCGGTGACCGAGATGGTCACGGGCCTCGACCTCGTGTCCGAGCAGATTCTCATCGCGGGCGGCGCGCGGCTGCGCGTGCAGTCGCACCGCGTCGCGCCGCGGGGCCACGCCATCGAGTGCCGCATCAACGCCGAAGACCCCGTGACCTTCGCCCCGTCGCCCGGCCGCGTGACCGAGTACCTGCCCCCCGGCGGGCTCGGCGTGCGCGTCGACTCGGGCGTCTACGCGGGGTGGACGGTGCCGCCCCACTACGACTCCCTGCTCGCCAAGCTCATCGTGCACGCCACCGACCGCACGGGGGCCATCACCCGCATGCGCCGCGCCCTCGACGAGCTCGTGCTCGAAGGGGTGAAGACCAACGTCCCGCTGCACCGGCGCATCCTCGAGCACCCGAAGTTCCAGCGGGCCGAGGTCTCGACGCGCTTCCTCGAAGCGCTGCTGGGCGCGAGGGGCGCCGCTTGACGCTGCGCCGCGCGAACCACTACCGTACCCGCAAGCGCCGTGCCCCGCGTGGTCCGTGCCTCGCCACCCGCACGACGCACCTCCCGTCCGCTCCAGGGAAAGGCTCCCCGTGGTGACCGTCGACCGCCGTAAGATCGCCGAGGCTGCGCAGAACTTCGCGGCGCGGAACCAGTTCGACCGCGCGATCGCGGAGTACCAGAAGGTCCTGGCGGAGGACCCTCACGACGTCCGCGCGCTCCTCAAGATCGGCGACCTGCAGGTGCGCATGAACGCGCCAGCCCAGGCCGTCGAGACCTACCAGCGCGTGGGCGCCCTCTACGAGTCCCAGGGCCTGCACCAGAAAGCCATCGCGGTCTACAAGCAGATCCTTCAGATCAACCCCGATCACGTCGCGCTCTACGGCCGCGTGGCCGACCTGCACATCAAGCTCGGGCTCACCAGCGACGCGCTCCAGGCCCTCGAGCTCCTCGCGCAGCGCCACGCCCGCGCGGGCGACGACGAGGGCCTCGCGAGCGCCTACCGGCAGATCCTCTTGCTCGACGGGCAGAACCTCCCGACGCGCATCCGCCTCGGCGAGCTGCACAGCAAATTGGGCCACGGCGAGGAGGCCGCCGCGGAGTTCGAAGTCGCCTGCAACCTGCTCGACGCCGCGGGGCGCGTCGACGAGTGGGCCCGCGTCGCCGAGCGGCTGATCTTTCACCGCCCCGCGAACGTGGCCGTGTCGCGCAAGCTCGCGCAGTACTACCTCGAGCGCAACGACGCGCGGCGCGCGCTGCCCAGGATCCAGAGCTGCTACAAGGCCAACCCCAGGGACGTCGCCAACCTCGACCTGCTCGCGGCGGCGTTCCGCGGGCTGGGCCAGCTCCCCAAGACCCTCTCGGTGCTCAAGGAGATCGCGCGCATCCACCAGGCCGAGGGGCGCCACCGCGAGCGCAACGAGACCTACCAGCGCGTGCTCGAGCTCTCGCCCACCGACACCGAGGCGCGCGAGGCGCTGCGCGGCGGTTCGAAGGGCAACGCGAAGCGCCCCCAGTCGGTGCCGCCCGCGCCCATCGAGCCCGCCGCCGCGCCCGAGCCCGCGCGGCCGCCGTCGGTGCACGCCGAGATCGTCGAGGTGCAAGACGACGCCATCGAAGAGGTCACCGCCGAGGCCGAGGAGGCCGACGACGGGGGCGCGCGAGAGAGCGTCGAGGTGGTGTTCAACCTCTCGCAGCGCCCCTCGAAGCCCGAGGGCTCGCAGGCGGCCGCCGCGCCCGCCGAGGTGCCCGCGGCGCCGCGCGCGCCCGAGGTCTCCGTCGATGACGGGTCGACCACGCGGCAGCCGCCCTTCGCGGCGCCCGCGGGCGTGCGCAGCCCGCTCGTGGCCCGCGCGCCCGAGGCTCCGCCCGCCGACCGCAACGCCGCCGAGGCCGCGCGCCTGCTCGGCGAGGCCGAGATCTTCATGAAGTACGGCCTGCGCTCGAAGGCCATGGCCCACATCACCCGCGCCGCCGAGCTCGAGCCGTCGTCGGTCGACATCCTCGCGCGCGTGCGCGACTTCTTCGCGGCGATGAACGACGCGGGCGCGGTGCTCCGCAGCTCGCTGCGCATCGCGGAGCTGCTCGCGGCCACCGACCCCGAGGCGGCGCTCGCCGAGGCCGCGCGCGCGCTCGAGATCGACGGCGAGAACCCCACGGCCCGCGCGCTCTACGAGCAGCTCGGCGGGCAGTACGCGCCCGCGGAGCCGCCCGTCGAGTCCGAGGCGCTCATCGACGAGGGCGCCGTCGTGGTCGACGAGGCGGCGGGCATCGAGGTGATGCCCGCGCTCCACGCGCCCGAGGACTACTTCGCGCCGGGCTACGAGGATCGCCCCTACGACCCGCACCCCGCGTACGCCGACGCGCCCGACGCGACCGAGGTGGGCGCCTCGCCGCTCGCCGCGTACCACACCGACGAGCAGCCCGCGTCGCCGTACGCGTACGACGACGGGGGCAACCACGGCATCCCCGTGGTGGTCGAGGCCGAGCAGACCACGCGCGGGCCGTCGGTGCGCACGCAGCGCCGCGAGATCGAGGAGGGCCTCGACGAGGCCGAGTTCTTCGTCACGCAGGGCCTCTACGACGACGCGCGCACCACGCTGCTCGAGCTGCTCGAGAGCTACCCCAACCACCCCCTCGTGCTCGAGCGCCTCGAGGAGGTCGAGCAGATGGCCGCGGTGCAGGCCGCGGACTTCGACGCCGCCGACCCCTCGTACGCCCTCGCCGACAAGATCGCCGAGGAGGTCGAGAACCTCAACCCCATCGAGGGCCCGCCCACCGGGCAGATCGACGTCGAGACCGTGCTCGCGCAGTTTCGCCACGGCGTGGGCCGCACCGTGAGCATCGAGGACTGCGACACCCACTACGACCTCGGCATCGCCTACAAGGAGATGGCCCTGCTCGACGACGCGATCGCCGAGTTCAAGATCGCGACGATGAACCCCGCGCGGCAGTGCATCGGCGAGACGATGATCGGGCTCTGCTACATGGAGAAGGGCGACGTCGCCGCGGCGCTCGAGCACTTCAAGGAAGGGCTCCAGGCCCAGCAGCGCAGCGAGCGCGAGGAGCTCGGGCTCTACTTCGAGATGGGCCACGCGTACGAGTCGGTGGGCGACCTCTCGGAGGCGCTCTACTTCTTTCAGAAGGTCGACAAGCGCGACCCGAGCTTTCGCAACGTGCGCCAGCGCGTCTTGCGCCTTCAGGGCGCGATGCACGGCGTCGCCGAGCCCGCCCGAGGCCCCGGCCGCGAGGACCTCGACCGCTCGTTCGACGAGTACCTGAAGGAGTAGCGCGCCGCTCCCCCCGCTCGACAGCCCGCGCGGTCTGTGCGAAAGCGTCGGGCCACGCCGCTCCGATGGACTTCCTCAAGCGATATCAGGCTGCGCTGCTGTGCGTGCTGGCGCTGGGGATCCCGTTCTTCCTCCTGCGCACGACCACGCGCGACCCGAGCCACTACGACGCCCTCGACCGCTTCATCATGCAGCCCGTGGGGGCGCTGCAGAACCTCTTCATCAACCGCGTGGCCGAGGGCGCCGCCGACCTCTGGATGGACTACGTCTACCTGGTGCAGGTGCGCCGCGACAACGAGCGCCTGCGCGCCGAGAACGCCCGCCTGCGCGCCGACGCCGCGCGCTACCGCGCCGAGCACGACGAGAACCGCCGGCTCCGACGGCTGCTCCAGCTCCGCGTCGACACGCCCGGCGAGGTCTTCGCCGCCGAGGTCGTCGCCAAGGACACCTCGCCCTTCTTCCGCGTGACGCGCCTCGCGATCTCGGCGCCCGACCGCGCGCGCATCCACTCGGGCATGCCCGTGGTCACCTACGACGGCCTCGTGGGGCAGGTCTCGCGCACCTTCGGCGACTACGCCGACGTGCTGCTCACGGTCGACTCGCGCAGCGCCGTCGACGTGATGATCGAGCGCACCGGCGCCCGGGGCATCGCGCGCGGCACCGGCGAGCGCGACCGCTACTCGGCCCGCGTCGAGTACCTGCAGCGCACCGACGACGTGCGCGTCGGCGACGTGGTGGTCACCTCGGGCCTCGGGTGCCGCTTTCCCGCGGGGGTGATGGTGGGCCGCGTGGCCGCCGTCACCCGCCGCGAGTTCGGGCTCTATCAAGAGATCGAGCTCGCCCCCGCGGTGAACTTCTCGCGCCTCACCGAGGTGCTCGTGATGGACAGCCAGGCCGACCGCCCCACCTGCCGCCCCGGCGCCGCCCCGCCCGCGCGCGGCCGCGCGCAGGGCAACCTCTGAGGCCCGCGTGGCGAACGCGCTGCTGCTGCTGACGGGCGTGGTGATGCTGGTGCTCCAGGGCCTCGTCGCGTATGTGGCGCCCACCGAGTACGTCGCGCCCGTGCTCGTGCTCCCGATGGTGCTCTACATGTCCGTGGGCGACTTCTCGATCGCGCGCGGCGTGTCGCTCTCGTTCGTGCTCGGCTACCTCGCCGACGTGTTCGCCGGGGGCTCCATCGGGCTCTGGACCTTCTCGCTCGTGTCGGTCTTTCTCCTGGTGCGCGTCGCGGGGCTCAAGCTCTTCCTCCACGGCGTGGTCTTTCAGGTGCTTCTCACGCTCGTGGCGTCGGTGTTCGTGGGCGTCGAGATGATGGCCCTGCTGCTCGTGTTCGACCGCCGCCCCCTCGCGGTGCTGCCCGCGATGGGCGTCGTGGCCTCGCAGGCCGCGGCCACGGCCCTCTCGGCGCCCCTCGTCTTCGCCCTCATGCGCCGCCTGCCCACGGGCCTGCCGGGCGCGCCCGACGAGGCGTGACGCGGGCGGAGGGGCGCGGGCGGTGATACCGTGCGCGGCGATGAACCTCCCGGTGATGCCCCTCGAAGGGCCCGTTCCCCGCGGCGACGACGAGGTGCGCGCCGCGCTCGACCGCGCGCTCGACCGCGCCCGCGCCGTGGCCCGCTACGCCGACGCCGTCTACGAGCGGATCTACAAGTCCGAGGCGAACCTGCTCGCGTCGGGGCAGGTGATCGTCAAGCCCGCGTCGCTCAAGGGCGCCGCGCAGGTGCGCCTCGTGGGCGAGGGCGGCCGCCACGTGGGCGTGCGCGCGGGCGACGTCTCGCCCGACGCCCTCGTCGCCGCCGTCGACCGCGCCGCCGCCGCGCTCGCGGAGGAGCCCCCGGACGCGGGCTACGGCCTCGCGCCCATCCCCAACCCCGCGCGCGTGCGCTACGGGCTCGCGCTCGACGACGACCCGCGCGACGTCGACCCCGGCGGGCGCCTGCTCGACCTCGTGGCCGCCGTGAAGTGCATCGCGGGCGACGGGGTGCGCGGGGGCGTGCGCGTCGTGCCCGAGCTCTGGTCGTGGACCCAGGTCGAGGACAAGTGGGTCGCCGACACCGACGGCGTCTTCAAGACGCAGGTGATGCCGGTGTCGTTCCTCCAGGTGATGTTCCGCGCGGTGAAGGGCGAGCGCCAGGCCCGCACGCGCGTGCGCTTCGGCGAGGCCGCGGGCCTCGGGTACTACGTGCGCGAGGGGCGCCTCGCGGACTTCGTCGAGCGCTCGCTCTTCGAAGAGCGCGACCGCGCGGTGGAGCTCCTCGACGCGCGTCCGCTCACCCCCGACGAGCGCGCGCGGGTCACCCACTACGTGCTGCACCAGTCGTCGATGGTGTTCATCCACGAGGGCCTCGGGCACCCCATCGAGGCCGACATCGTGCGCGCCAACACGTCGGCCATCGTGGCGCCCGACGGAACGCCCCGCGTCGAGCCCCTGGGCTCCCCCGTGGTGCGCATCGTCGACGGCGCCGCGCCCGACGCCGAGGGGCGCCCCATGGCCTCGCGCGGCTTCGGCACCGAGCTCATCGACGACGAGGGCGTCGAGGTGCAGAACACCGTGCTCGTCGACGGCGGGCGCATCGTGGGCATGATGCACTCGCGCGAGACGGCGCACCGCTACGGCGTGGCCCCCACGGGCAACGGCTTCTCGGAGCTCGGCGACCGCCGCGTCGTGCGCATGCGCAACACCACGCTCTGCCCGGCGCCGGCGTCGCCCGGCTGGAGCCCCTCGCTCGACGCGCTCGTGAAGGACGTGGCCTTCGGCGTGGTGCTCCACGGCTCGCTCGGCGGCGCCGTCTCGAAGGACGGGATGTCGTCGTCGACGCAGTACGGCTGGCTCGTGCGCGACGGCAAGGTCACGCGCGAGCTCATCGCGCCGGGCAACTTCACGGCGCTCACCGCCGGGTGCCTCGAGACCGTCGAGGGCTTCACCGGCCCCATCGAGGCGCACGGCGTGGGCTTCTGCGGCAAGAACGGCCAGACGCGCCGCGTGACCGAAGGAGGCCCCGAGTACGTGAAGGTCGGCGCCTCGCCCGCGGTGATGCTCACGTTCGAAGGGTGAGCGCGCGAGGCGCGATGTCGTCGCAGCTCGGGCCGCTCCCGGTGTACGCGTGGCTGGCGCTCGTCGCCATCGTGGTCGCCGTCGTGGTGGCGCTCGTGCGCTGGTCGTCGGCGCCGAAGGAGCTCGCGGGCGTCGACGTGACGCCCGGCGTCTCCGCGGCGCTCTCGCTCTCGGCCGCGCCCGCGGCGACGCTGCGCGTGTGGGGGCGCTACGAGCTCGCCACCGACGACGAGGACGCCGAGGTGCGCGTCGCGTTCGAAGCGCGCTCCGCGGGGCGCGTGGTGGCCTCGGGCGAGGTGGGCCGCGGCGACGCGCGCATCTGGCACGGCGGGCGGCTGAACCGGGAGTCGTTCACCGACGCGGTGGTCACGGTGCGCGGGGTGAGCGTGGGCGCGCCGTTCGAGCTGCGCGTGACGATCACGTCGTCGTCGCCGGTGCTCGCGGCGCGGGTGTACGTGTCGCGGTGAGGCCCTCCCCCCGTCCCCCTCCCGCGGACGCGGGAGGGGGTGCCTGGGAGTAGCCTGCATAGCCTCACCCCCCGCCCTCTCCCGCGAGGTCGCGGGAGAGGGAGCGCTGCCGCGTGCACGGTGTTGGCGTGGGTGATCGCGCTGCCGCGTGCACGGTGTTGGCGTGGGTGATCGCGCTGCCGTGTGCACGGTGCGGGCGTGGGTGATCGCGCTGCCGTGTGCACGATGCGGGCGTGGTGCACCCGGGCGCGATGCGTCCCGAAGGGGCGCTCGGGCGCGACGTGGCAGGTCCGCGCCATGCGTCATGGGCGATCTCTCACGCTTGCGCCCCGAAGGGGCCGCATCCTTGCACAGCCCGGCGGCTCGACGCCGGGTTTGAGCGATCGCCCACGTCGACACCCCGCGCGCGGACGCGCGATCGCCCACGCCGACACCCCGCGCGCGGACGCGCGATCGCCCACGTCGACACCCCGCGCGCGGACGCGCGATCGCCTACGCCGACACCGCGCACGCGGTAGCGCTCCCTCTCCCGCGACCTCGCGGGAGAGGGCGGGGGGTGAGGCTATGCAGGCTACTCCCGGGCACCCCCTCCCACGCGGAGCGTGGGAGGGGGACGGGGGGAGGGCCATCACCCCGAGGGCACGTCGGCGTCGGGCACGAGCTCCGCGCGCAGCGTCACCGCCCGCGCGAGCTCGTAGTCGTCGCCCTCGACGCACGCGCGCCCGTCGGGCGCGGCGAACGCGAGGCGGCACGCGAGCGCGCGGTCGGGCCCCGGCTCGACGCGCGCGCCCTCGGCGAAGGTCACCCGCAGCACGCCGTTGGGCATCACCTCGTGCTCGCGCGCGCGGAAGGGCACGTCGATCACCACGCACTCCATCTCGGAGGCGTCGACCGTCGCGCAGGGGACGTCGTCGAGCGTGACGTGGGTGAGCGCGGGCGGGTGCTCGGCGAGCGTGCGTTCGGGCGAGCGCCACCGGACGAGGAACCCGGCGCCCGGCTCGGTGGCGACGAGGCAGAGCCAGCGGCGCGGCGCGGTCACGTCGCTCATGGCGCCAGCAGGAGCACGCGCACCTGGCTCGGCACGAGGCGCACGCCGGGGCAGTTGGTCGAGTTCTGGATCGCCACGCTGGTCATGCGCGTGGCGGGCGCCCCGCCGACGAGCACGCTGAACGCCGCGGTGACGTGGCGCGCCGGGCCCATCACCATGCCCGACGCCACGCCCAGCGCCACGCCCGCGTTGTCGCCGTTGGTGAGCGGGATCGTGGTCATCATGTTGTGGGCGGGCGTTCCCATGAAGAGCACGTTGTACGCGGCCGGCACGCCCATCGGGCCCGCCGCGATGTTGGGGTAGGGGATGGGCACCGGCCCCGCCGGCGTGGGCGTGAGGCACACGTCGGGAAAGCCCATGTCGATCCCCATCATCTGAGAGTTGGCGAACATCGCGGTCGCTCCCTTCGCGTCAGCCGATGTGAATCTGCTCGGCGTCGACCTTCACCAGCTCGTTCGCCGAGACCAGCGCGGCGTCGGCGTGCAGGCTCAGGTGCTCCTTCGCGCGGTAGTCGATGTGGTTCGCGCGCAGGTGGTCCGACTCCTCGACCGTGCGGAACGACCGCCCGATGCGCTCGGTGAGCCGCCCCACGGCCGTGTCGATCGCCGCGGCGACCACCTTCACGCTCTCGGCCTCACCGCGCACCAGGCCCGCGAGCAGCGAGAGCTTCTGGAGCGCGACGCTCCCGTCGACCGCGTTGACGCTCACCCGCCCCGCCGCGACGCTCACCTCGCGGCCCGCCGCGAGCTCGACCGACTCGCGCGCCGCCACCACGAAGCGCCCGCCCGGCAGGGACACGTTGAGGTCGCCGGGCACCGTGAGCGTCGTCGCCGTCGCCTCGGGGCGCTCGAGGATCGCGAGCACGTAGCACTCCCCCGTCGCGAGCACGGTGACGAGCACCGTGTCGCCCACGGCGGGCTCGACGAGGCAGCTCACGGCGCGGCGCGCTTCGTACGTGCCTCCCTCGGTGCGCACGCGCCACGGGGTCGCCTCGGCGCCGTCGCGCGCGGTGACGGCGCCGACGTCTTGCGTGGGGGCCATGGTCTCGGTCAGCTTGCGGGCGATGCTCAGCATGGGGGGTGTGTCCTCGTTGCTCTCGGTGGGGGCGTTACGGGCGCCAGGTCTCGGCGGCGGCGAGGGGGGCGTCGTCGCCGAGGGCCGCGAGGCGGTTGCCCGAGAAGACCGCGCCGCGGTCCTCGACGCGGTGAAAGCGCGCGCGCGTGAGCGTCGCGCCGGTGAACTCGGCGTACGACAGGTCGGCGTAGGAGAGGTCCGCGTACGAGAGGTCGGCGCCGTCGAAGATGGCGCCGGGGCAGCGGGCCTTCGCGAAGACGCACTGGTCGAGCGCGGCGCCGTCGAGGCGCGTCTCGGCGAGCAGCGCGCCTTGAAAGATCGACTGCGAGAGCGTCGCGCGCGTGAGGCTCGCGCGGCCGAGCCTCGCGTCGACGAAGAGGGCGCGGGGCGCGCGGGCGCCGTCGAGGCGCGCCCCCGTGAGGTCGGCGCCCTTGAAGTTGCACTGCGCCAGCGTCGCGTCGCGCAGGTCGGCGGCCGTGAAATCGCTGCCCATGAGCTGCGTGAGGGTGAGGTCGAGGCCGCGCAGGTCCATGCCCGCGAGGTTGCACTCGAGGAGCGTCGCGAGCGAGAGCGTCGCGCCCGCGAGGGCGGCCGTGCGCAGGTCGGTCTTCAAGATCACCGTCTGCTTCATCTGGGCGCCCGCGAAGCTCGCGCGGTCGAGGCCGCACTCGACGTACTGGGTCTTGTCGAGCAGCGCGCCCGCGAAGGTCGCCCCCGGCGCGGCCGAGCGGTAGAAGGTCGCGATCGAGAGGTTCGAGCGGCTGAAGTCGGCGTTCGCCACGCTGCACGTGAGGTACTTCGTGAGGCCCTGAAAGCTCCCGACGAAGCGCGCCTCGGCGAGGGGGCACTCTTGAAACACCGTGTGGTGCAGGTTCACCCCCGAGAGGTCGGCGCCCGAGAAGTCGCAGCGGGTGAAGAGCGACTCGCGCAGGTCGGCCTGCGCGAAGCGCGCGCCGCGGAACGAGACGTCTTCGAGCATCGCGCCCGACAGGTCGACGCCCGAGAGGTCGGCGCCCGAGAGGTCCTGGCGGCGCACGGCCTCGCCGTCGCGCAGCGCGCTGAGAAGCTCGTCACGTTCCATGGGGTGCCCTGGGGAGGATCTTGAGCTCTTCGAGGTAGGCGCCCTCGGTCGAGCGCGCCCCGCCGCGCACCCGCCCGAAGTCTGCGCGAAAGAGGTTGGCGCGCGAGAGGTCGGCGCGGTCGATGCGGGCCTTCTGAAAGACCGCGAAGAGAAAGCTCCCCTCGCGCAGGTCGGCGTCGGTGAGGTCGGCCCGCACGAACATCGCCTCGCGCGCGTTGGCGCCCGCGAAGCGAGCGTCGCGCAGCACGGCCTCGCTGAGGTCGGTCTTCTCCATGCTCGCGTTCGCGAAGACGCAGCCCGTGAGGTCGTTGCCGCGCAGGGTCGACGCGTCGAGCGTGGCGCCCGTGAAATCACTGCCCGAGAGGTCGCACTGCGACACCGCGCGAAAGTTCACCAGCCTCGCGTCGCGAAACACGCAGCGCGGGGCCTTCACGCCCACGAAGGCTCCCGCCGAGAGGTCGGCGCCGGTGAAGTCTGCCTCGGTGAGCGTCACCTCGATGAAGGTCACCTTGGTGAGCTTCGCGCCCACGAAGCGCGCGCCCGCGAGCTCGGTCTTGATCACGATGAGCTCGGGCGCGTCGACGCCCTCGAGGTTCGTGGGGCCGAGCAGCGCCTCGGTGAGGTCGACCCGCTTCATGCGCGCGCCGCGGAGGTTGGTGCCGCGCAGGTCGGCCCTCACCAGCGTGGTGTTCTCGAGCGCGGCGCCGGGGCAGTGGGCGCCCGCGAGCACCGCGGCGCCGAGGTTGGTGCCCACGAGCGTCGCGCCCGAGAGGTCGGCGCCCGAGAGGTCGGCGCGCGCGAGCACCGCGTCGGTGAGGTCGGCGCCCGAGAGGTTCGCGCCCGAGAGGTTCACCGACTCGAACCACGCGCCGCGCAGGTCTGCGCCCGCGAGGTTCACGCCCGCGAGGTCGGCGCCGGTGAAGTCTCGCTGCGCGAAGCTCTCGCGCGCCGCCGCCGCGGCCTCGACCTGCGCGTGCAGCGCACGCGCCGCCTCGGGGTCGCCGAGCGGCACCGCGGGCTGCATGTGCGCGACGCGCTGGTACATCTCGCGGAGCTGGCGCTCCTGCGTGGTGAGCCGCTCGAGGAGCTCGGGGTCGTCGAGCTGCGCCTCGAGGTCGGCGACGGGGGCGCCTCCGTTGGCCTCGCGCGCGAGCGCTCGGATGCGCTCGATGTGGCCCACGGCGCTGAACCTCGGCGGCCCGGCGGCCTCGCGCTCGGCGTCGGCCGTGGCCTTGTCTCCGTCGATGCCGATGGAGGCCATGGCGACCTTGTAGCGCTCGTGCTCCTCGGCCTTCTCGCGCTCCATCTTCTCGCGCTCGGCGGCGCCCTCGGCCTCGGCGGCGTTGATGAGCTCGACGAGCTGTTCGAGCTCCGCGGGGGCCTCGTCGGGCTCATCGGCCAATGCAGCCAGCTCGGGGGGCACGGCCTCGGAGGGATCGATGCCCAACGCAACGGCCCGCTGCCGCGCGTCGTCGAGCTGTCGGCGGAGTCGCGCGCGGGCGTTCTTCTTGAGCCGGTTCTCCATGCGCGAGAGCTCGGCGGCGTCGTCGCGCTCCTCGCTCTTCATCGCCCCCGTGGCGGGCGGGAGCGCGGGCATGAGCTCGTCGTCGCGCAGGGCGCGGGCGGCGCCGAGCTCGCGGTCGAGGCGGGCGGCGAGCACCTGCTGGTAGTGCTCCACGGGCCGGGGCTCGCCCATGCGCTCGCACGCGAGCACGAGGTGGAGCACGTCGGCCGCGTCGTCTTCGGCGACGGGCAGCACCCCGCGGAAGATCAACACCCCGCGCTCGGCGTGGGGGAAGAGGTGCACCGTGTCGAGGCGCGTGAGCACCTCGCGGAAGACCTCGGACCCGTCGCGCTCGCGCTGCGTGACGAAGGCCCTCACGCGCACGCCCGGCAGCCGCGACTCGAGGAGCGGTCGCTCGGGGTGCATGTTCTCGATCGTGAAGGGCTCGTCGCCGTGAAAGTACCCGCTGATCTGCTGGTCGTCGGGCGCGGCGTTGAACATCGTCCAGTCGATGTCGGCCGCGAGGCCGGGGAAGAGCTTCTCGAGCCACTCGGCGTCGTAGGTGCCGGCCTTCGACATGCGCTGCGGCCACGTCATGTCGTAGCCCGCGAGGCCCGCGGGCATCGGCGGCCGGTCGTCGGGCGAGCGCACGGCGCGCCGCGGGTCTTCGATGTTGGGAAGGTACTGGATCTCACCGCCGCTCGGGTGCGCGACGGGCGCGGCGCCCTTGCCCACGGGGTTCTGCGGGTACGAGGGTCCGCCGTAGGCGTGGGCCCAGGTGACGGGCATCTCGGTGAAGGGCTCGATGTTCGACATGGCGCCCGAGTCGGGGCGCCAGTAGCGGTTGCCCACGGCGCGCAGGGTCTTGTCGACCTCGCCGAGCTTCACGCGCACGGCCACCGCGGGCTGGGGGGCGCCGTTGCGCGCGTACGCGCGGCCCGTGACGATCACCTCGCCGCGGGGCTTGGGCATCGCGAGGTCGAGCACGCCCTCGGCGCCGAGCTCGCCGGGGACGAACTTCCACATCGACACCTCGGTGAGCAGCGCGCCCTGCGGGTCGAAGGCGAAGTAGACCATCGGCGTGACGGCGAGCACGCACGCGCGGTCGTATTCGAACACCCTCGTGAGGGCCGAGATGCGCTGGGGCTTGATCGTCTTCATAGGACCATCGTGAACGTGGTGCTCATCTTGAACGCCCCGAGGGTGATCTTGAGCGAGGTGAGCTCGAACGACGCCGAGGCCACGTCGATCTTGATGACCCCGAAGTCGAGCTTGGCGAGCGCGAGGCCCGTGACCATCTGCACGAGCTCGAACTTGCCGCCCACGGCGCCGGCCGACGCGCCGGTGATCTCGTTCTTGCTCGCCACGAGGTCCATCTTGAAGGGGTAGAACTTCATCCCCAGCACGGTCTGCGACGAGTGGTGCGGCGCGTCGATCATGTGGAGCGCCGTGTTGTTGAGCGTGAACGTGGTGGTGGTGATCTTGACCGGCCCGCTCTGCATGATCGTGCCGCTGTTGGCGGTGATGTTGAGCGTGCCGTAGTGCTGGTCGCTCGCGCCCGAGCACGTGAAGACGTGCACCTTGCAGCGCTCGGTGAGGGTGCCGCTGACGTTCGTCGTCTGCCGCTGGTGCCGCTCGGTGAGCAGCGCCGTGACGCTCACGTTCTGCGTGCCGGTGTTCTCCTCGGTGTCGTTCTTCGTCTCGGTGATCTGGTTGCCGTAGCCCTCGTAGCAGAGGCCCGTGACGGTGGTCTTCATCGACGCGCACGACTCGGTGACCGAGAGCGTGACGGTGGTGCTCTGCGGGCCGTAGTTCTCGCTCACGTCGCCGACGACGTCCTCGGTCTTCTTGCCGTCGACGAAGACCTCGAGGTCGCCGCCCGTGTGCAGCAGCCCGTTGCCGTCGGTCGAGGCGACGTAGTGGTGCTTGTGCCCGTCGTGGGGCGCGCCGAGGTGCAGGAACGAGCGCTTCTCGGGGCAGTACCAGTCGACGTGCTGCTTGCCGTCCTCGTCTTGAAACTCGACGCGGTTCTCGGCCCCCGTCTGGATGACCCCGTAGGTGCGGTTGTCGTGCGTGACGACGCTGGGGGTGCGCTGGTTGGGCACGGAGCCGACGATCACGGGCCGGTCGGGGTCTCCGTCGAGGAAGGTGAGCATCACCTCGGTGCCCGCGCGCAGCGGGAAGTGCATGCCCTCGGGGGCGCCCGCGTGCGGCTGGAGCATTCGAATGCGCATCGACGCCTGGCCCGCGCCGCTCGTGGCCTCGTCGTAGTTCACGCGCACGAGGTAGCGGCCGTGCTCGTCGAGCTGCGCGTAGTCTCCGCCGCCGGGGCCGTCGATCACCGCGATGACGGGCCCGCGCACGCGCGGCCACGGCGTGCGGAGCTCGGGGCGAAACTGCACCCCCGCGGGCACGGCCACCACGTCGACGCGGTACGTGGTGGCGCCGCCCGTGTCGGCCGTGGCGTTGCTGCCGGCCGAGCGCAGCTCGACGACCACGTACTCGCCGTCGAGCCCGTCGCGCCCCTCGACGGCGAACTTGAAGCCCGGGTGCAGGCCGAACACCCTGCCCCTGCCGTGAAAGCGCCTGCGGAGCGCGGTGAGCCCCTCGGCGCGCAGCCGCGCGTGGGTGCGCGCGGCGTCGGGGGCGTCGAGGTTGTCGGTGGCGTGACGTCGCACCGAGCCCGGTCCCGCGGGCCACGCGGGCGCGGCCTCGTCGATGGGCATCGAGGGCTGGAGCTCGTTGTAGTCGCTGAGGGCGACGTCGCGGGGCACGGCGCGCTCGTCGGCGCCGAAGTCGTAGAGGCCCTCGTTGGCCGACGCCTCGTCGCCGCCCGCGACGGCGAAGCCCACGGCCTCGGCGGGCGAGCGCGCGTGGAACGTGAGGTCGTCGGTGACGATGAGCCTCTCGGGCGCGCGGGCGTGGTCGAAGAAGTAGCAGATGCCGCGGCGCTCCATCCAGCGCGAGGCGAACGCGAGGTCGCTCTCGCGGTACTGCGACACGTGCTCGATGGGGGTGTCGACGTCGCCGCGCAGGCGCAGGTCGAAGGCGCTCGTGGCGAGGCCCCCGTCGCGCAGGGCCGCCGTGAGGATCTCGCGCAGGGTCTTCTTCACGTAGACCCGGCTGTGCTCCGAGAGCGAGAGGCCCCAGAGCGCGGGCGAGAGCTCGACGCGCAGGCGCGCGTCGGCGCCGGGCGTGGCTTCGACGAGCTCGACCGACGAGAGCACGCCGTGGACCTGGTCGCGCGGCGAGCCGTCGTCGCGGTGGGCGGTGAGCGTGGCGGGTTTTTCGAGCGCGGCGTCGAGGTCGAGCGAGAGCGCGTCGGCCTCGGGGAGCTGCACGTCGACGACGAAGCGGAAGGGGTGCGAGAGCGACTCGTGCCCGGTGAACGAGCGCACGCGCGCGCCGGGGAGCGCGTCGCACGTGAGGGAGAAGAGCTGATCCATGGGGTGACTGCCTCGCTCGCGCGCTACCAGATGGCGACGCCCTTCATGAGGATCTTCACGGCGCCCGCGCGCAGGTCGAACTCGCGGCCCTTGGTCTTCTGGCCCTTCTTCTTGGCCTTCTGCGAGACGATCTCCATCTTGAAGCCGCCGAGGGTGAACGAGAGCACGTCGACCATCTCGAACTTGTTCTGCGCGAAGGTCGCCTTGCCCCCGTCGAGCGAGAGCTTGTACCCGTACACGATGCTCATCGTGACGGGGGCGATCTTGAGCCAGCTGATCGAGGCGAAGAAGTTGTAGGGCCCCGCGATGAGGTTGTAGGTCGCCGCGGTGAGCGTGTAGGTCGACGACGTGAGGTTGAAGCCGGGGTTGCTGGTGACGGTGGTCGCGCCGTTGACCGTGAGCTTGAGCAGCCCGCAGGTCTGGTCGCTGGTGCCGTCGACGGTGAACGACTGCGACGCGCAGCGCTCGCGAAAGAGCGACTTGATGGTCGTGGTCTGGTCGGTGATGGTCTCGGTGAGCGCCTCGGTCACCTCGGTGGCCTGGAGCGGCGTGGTCTCGTCGGTGGTGCCGGGCGTGATGGTCTTGTGGGCGCCGTAGTCTTCCTTGGCGAGCAGGGTCACGGTGGTGGTCTGCTTCGCGTGGTAGATCTCCTCGACGTGGGCCGTGACCTCGGTGGTCTGGGTGTTCTGGTAGGTCTCGGTGACGGTGCGCTCGACGCGCTCGGTCTTCTTGCCGCCGACGGTCACGTCGAGGTCGCCGCCCGTGTGCACGAGGCCGTTTCCGTCGGTGCGCGAGGCGTAGTAGTGCCGGTGCTCGAAGACGCGGTGGTCGTCCTTCGCGTGGGGCTTGCCGAGGTGCAGGGCCGAGCGCTCGGGCGGTGAGTAGAGGTCGATGAAGCGCCGCGAGGCGTCGTCTTCGAACTCGATGCGGTTGCGCCCGCCCGTCTGCAGCACGTTCATCGTGGCGTTGGCCGACGTGACGGGCGACGGGGTCTCGGCGTTGGGCGCCGCGCCGAGGATCACCGGGCGGTCGGGGTCGCCGCCCACGAACGACACCAGCACCTCGGTGCCCGAGCGCAGGGGGAAGTGAAAGCCCTCGGGGTTGCCTCCGTAGGGCTGCGCCATGCGCACGCGCGTCGAGGCCTGGCCGGCGCCGTGCGGGGCCTCGTCGTAGCGCATCGAGACGAGGTAGCGGCCCTGGTCGTCGAGCTGCGCGTAGTCGCTCTCGGCGGGCCCGTCGACGCGCGCGCTCACGTGGCCTCGCACGCTCGGCGCGGGGGTGCGCAGCTCGGGGCGAAACTGCGCGTCGGCGCGAATGGCCGCGAACGACGCGCGGTACTGGGGCGTGACCGAGAGCCCGAGGAGCCTGCGCAGCAGCGGGTCGTCGGCGGTGTTGGTGCCGCCCTGCGCGAGCTCGGTCACGAGGTAGGTCGCGGCGAAGGCGGGCCGCGGGTGGTCGACGAGGTCGAACAGGTAGCCGGGCCGCAGGTCGAAGAGCCTCCCCGCGCCGTAGTACGTGGTGGCGCGCGCGCGCTCGATGCCCGCGCGGGCCTTGGCGAGGCGCGACACGGGGTCGGAGCCGCGCTGGTTGTCTTCGCCGAAGAACACCTGCTCGCCGACGCCGGGCTGCGCCGCGGGGCTCTGCGCGGTCACGGGCGCGGTGGGGTTGGCGTACTCGTAGTCGGCGATGCGCGCGCTCGCGGGGCGGTACTCCCTGCGCAGCGAGAACGCGTGGACGCCCTCGACCGACGAGGTGTCTCCGTGGCCCGTGTCGTAGAAGCGGGCGGGCGAGGGCGAGAGGGCGTCGTGGGCGCCCTTGTCGTCGGTGATGACGAGCCTCTCCTGCGCGTCGCCGTGCTCGAAGAAGAAGTAGATGCCTGTGCGCTCCATCCACCGCGCGACGAAGGCCCAGTCGCTCTCGCGGTGCTGCGAGACGTGCTCGAGGGGCGTGTCGTAGCGCCGGTGCAGGCGCAGCTCGAAATCGCTCGACGAGAGCCCTCCGTCGCGCAGCGTGTCGGTGATGAGCTGCTGGATGCTGCGCCCGACGTGCACGCGGCTGTGCTCCGGGAGGGTGAGCCTCCACGCGGCGGGCGCGACGGTGACGGCGTACACGGTGTGGCCCGAGAGCTCGTGCGCGACGCGCGCGGCCGAGACGACGCCGTGGAGGCGCTGTCGCACCGAGCCGTCGTCGTGGTGGGTGGCGAGCGAGAGGCGCGTGAGCAGCAGCGACTCGGCGCTCGGCCGGGCGCCCGCCTCGGCGGGCACCATGACGTAGAGGTCGATGCGGTAGAGCTCGGAGAGGGCCTCGCGGGTCGAGAACGACAGCGCGCGCGCGCCCGCGGGAAAGGCGCTCGCGGTGAGGGTGAAGAGGTCGGTCATGGCGTCGCGATCCCCTTCAGAGCAAGAGCTTGAGCGCGCTGAGGTTGATGTCGAGCGAGGTGGCCGTGGCCTTCTCGGGCTTGTTCTTGAAGGTCGCCGCCCACGCGCTGAACTGCGTGGCCGAGAGGTCGATCTTGACGTTGTAGAGCCCGATGGCGGCGCCCGTGGCCTCGTTCTTCGAGAGCACCATGGCCTTCGAAGAGACGTGCACGCCCACCTTGGCGCCGCTGGCCTCCTCCTCGTGGGGCTCGCACTTGAACCACTTGCCCACGTCCTTGAGCACGCGCGCGCCCGTGAGGATCGTGGCGCCCGCGGGCGACTTGATCTCGACGCTCGGCGCCGTCACGAGGAAGAACGGCGGGCTCACGACCGTGGTGGGGCCCTGCTTCACCTCGATGGTGAGCGTGCCGTAGGTCTGGTCGCTGAGCGCGGTGGCCGTGTACGAGTGCGTGCCCGCGGTCTCGGTGAGCGAGGTGCTCACCGTGGTGCGCTGCATGCCGTGCTTCTCGTCGAGCGCGCCGATGGTGGTGTGCTGGGTCTTGGTCTTCTCGGCCTTGAGGAGCCCCACCTCGGTGGTGTGGTCGCCGTTGTAGTACTCCTCGCAGAGGTTGGTGACGGTGGTGAACTGGGCCAGCTCGTAGGTCTCGGTGACGTCGCCGCGCACCTCGACGGTCTGGTTGGCGTGGTAGGTCTCCTTCACGGCCTTCTTCACGCGCTCGCGCTTGTGGCCGCCGACGGTGATGTCCTGGTCGCCGCCGTGGTGAATGAGCCCGTCGCCGTCGGTGCTCGCCACGGTGTTGTGGGTGCGCATGGGGATGTGCACCGTGGCCGGGTGGTGCGCGCCGAGGTGCACGTACGACCGCTTCTGGGGCGACCAGATCACGATGCACTGGCGGGGCTCTTCGTCTTCGATCTCGACGCGGTTGTCGCCCGCCGTGTGGATCACGTCGAAGGTGTGGTTGTCGGCCGTGACCACGCTGGGGGTGAGGGGGTTGGGCACCGCGCCCGCGATCACCGGGCGGTCGGGGTCGCCGCCGAGGAACATGATCACCACCTCGGTGCCCTTGCGCAGCGGCAGGTGCCAGCCCTCGGGCTCGCCGCCGTGCGGCTGGAGCTTTCGGATGCGCGCCGAGCACCGCCCCGCCGTGTGCGAGGTCTCGTCGAAGTGGAGGCGCACGAGGTAGCGGCCGTGCTCGTCGATCTGCGCGTAGTCTCCGTCGGCCGCGCCGTCGACCACGCCCGTCTCGACGCCGGGCACGTAGGGGATGGGCGTGCGCGCGGGCGGGCGGAACTGAACGTCGGCCGACACGCCGCGGAAGCGCACCGAGTAGCTCCCGCCCGAGAGGTCGCCGGGCAGGCCCATGGTGCCGCGGTGCTCGGCCTCGGTGACGAGCCACGAGGCGTTGAGGTCGGCGCGGGGGTGGTCCTCGAGGTCGAAGCGAAAGCCCGGGGCGACGACGTGCACGCGGCCCTCGCCCGAGCACTCGCGGCGCCGCGTCTGCGCGCCCTCGGCGTGCTGGGTCGCGGCGCGCCTCGCGTCGGGCGGCGTCGACGCGTCGGCGACGGCGTGGCGCGTCACCGCGTGGCCCGCTCCCTCGGACGCGCGCTGCTCGTGCGAGAGCGCGGTGTCGGGCGTGAGGGGGTTGTAGTCGGTGACCTTGTACGTGCGCGGCTGCGCCATCGCGCGCACGCGGAACGCGCGCAGCCCCTCGGCGTTGGAGCCCTCGGCCGCGCCCGTCGCGAAGAGGTGCGCGGGGCCGAGCGAGGCGTGGGCGGCCTTGTCGTTGGTGACGACGAGCCTCTCCTGCGCGTCGCCGTGCTCGAAGAAGTAGTAGATGCCCGCCTGCTCCATCCACCGCGAGACGAAGTCGAAGTCGCTCTCGCGGTACTGGCAGACGTGCTCGAGGGCCCCGAAGCGGCCGCTGAGCCTGAGCTCGTAGTCGTCGCCGCCGAGGCCCGCGCGGCGGAGGACGTCTTCGAGGATGTCGGGGAGCCGCTGGTCGACCCAGACGCGGCTGTGGCGCGAGAGGGTGAGCTCCCAGAGCTTCGGCACGAGCACCGCGGAGTAGACCGCGCCCTCGGCCCGCTCGCTGTGCACCTCGAGGGCCGAGACGATGCCGTGAAAGCGCTGCCGCGCCGAGCCGTCGTCGGCGTGCACGACGAGCGACGCGCGGCGCCCGAGGCCCGCGTCGAGGTCGAAGTCGAGGCTCTCGGCGTGGGCGACCGAGAAGCGCAGGTCGAAGCGGTAGAGCTGCGAGATGCCCTCGCGGCCGTAGAAGTCGAGCGGCCGCGACGAGGCCGGGAGCGACGGCGCGCTCAGGGTGTAGAGGTCACTCATCGGGCGCCTTCGGGGCTTCGAACCGACGCCGAGGTCTCCCCTGCGGCCGGTGCGCGCGGCGACGCTATCACGGCGACGTCGCGATCTCGACGACGACGTCGTTCGAGCGCGCGGCGCCGAGCTCGACGTGTACCGTGTACACCCCGGGGGCCGGCAGCCGCAGGAGGCGGGCGAGGTCGTGGTTCTGGTATCCCCCGACGGCGACGCCCTGGAGCGTGGCGGGGTCGTGCGGGGGCTCGTCGGGCGGCGGCACCTCGGGGTTCTCGTCGACGTCGACGAGCGGCGCCGAGAGGGCGCCGCGCAGCGTCGGCCCGGTGACGACCACGCGCATGCCTCCGGCGATGGGCGTCGGGGGCACGTCGAGCATCGAGTAGAGGCACAGCGGCACCACGGGTGATTCCCCCGCGCGCGGCCGCACGACGCGAGGCGCCGCGAGGAGGATGCCGCGCCACCGGGGGTCGGGCGGCGCCGCGGGCGACGCGGCCGAGCGCGCGTGCTCGCCGATGCGTACCTGTTCGAAGACGGCGGGATCCATGGACATGGCGGCGGACCTTCGTGTCGTGGGTGCGTCGGTGACGGGCGCGACGGGCGCGCGGTGGCAGCCCGCGAGCGCGAGCGCGAGGAGGGCCGCGCGCACTAGAACGCCGTCCATCCGGGGGTGAGGTCGTTCTTGCGCACGCCGGGGGTGCAGTTGGCGCAGAAGGCGTTGACGCCGTTGGTGGCGCCGAACATCACGCAGGTGCTCCCGGTGGCGTTCGCGTAGCTGGCCGCCGCGGGGACGCCGTTGTGGCAGTGGCTGCCGACGTGCCCGCTGCCGGTGTACTGCGTGGCGGTCTGGTCGGTGGTGGTGCCGGTGCCGTCGGGCACCATGCCGACGTGGTGGCCGACCTCGTGGATCATCGTCTGGTTCTGGTCGGCGGTGCTCTCGGTCTGCCACCACGCGCGGGTGCAGATGCACACGAGGTTGCCGCCGGGGAACGACAGCCCGCCGCGCATGCGGTTGACCCAGTCGACCGTGAGGGTGAGGGTGCCGGTGCCCGCGGGCAGCGCCGTCACGTCGACGCTGACGGCGCGGCACATGTCGGGCACCGACGCGTTCGAAGCCACGGCCGTGCACCGCGCCGCGGGGATCGCCACCGGGGCGCCGCCCGCGTCGGACTGAAACGACGCCGACACGAACCACCCCTCGCCGGGCACGATGTTCTTCCAGAGGTACTTGTTGTTGCCCGCGGCGTTGACGATGGGGACGGTCACCGCGGCGGCCGTCGGCCCCACGGTCACGCCGGTCTTCTGCACGACCTGCCCGGCGTCCTTCACGGCGAGGTGGTCGGTGTACGCGATGGCGATGACGTAGGGCTCCTTCGCGCTCACGTTGGCGGCTTGATAGGCCGTGCGGGCGTTCGACTTGAACGTGTCGGAGTCGGTCGTCGAGATGTTGGGCATGTGCACCATGTTCTGCCGGCCCGCCGACACCATCACGATGTCGTGGTTGGCGAACTCGCCGGTCATGGCGCTCACGTTCGAAGCCACCGAGGTGAGCCCCTGCATCGGGAGCTCGACGTAGTACACGAGCCGCTTCGCCGAGAGGGCGCCGCTCGTGGCGGTGTGGCCGTAGTCGTCCTTCGCGCTGAGCGTCCACGACGACCTGCCCGCCACGGTGATGAAGAGGTCGCCGGGGATCACCCGCGTGCCGTCGCCCTGGGTGTTGTAGTCGTGCTCGGTCTCGTCGAAGACGAAGTTGGCGTTGCGGCCCTTCTCGCCGCCCGAGTACACGGGGTTGCCCGCGTCGGGCACGAGCTTGATCTTGAAGTGGTGCGTGCCGGGGCGGTCGAAGGCGACCTTGATCCACGGCTTGTTGCTGCACCGATCCTGCGTGGTGACGCGCGCGCCGTCGGCCCACTTCGCCGCGCGCGGGAGGTTCACCCACTGGGTGCCGCCGCTGAGGGTCGTCGACCCTTCGACCCACTGCACCGACACGATGCGGGGGTCGTCCTTCGCGGGCGTCTCGGGGGGCTCCGCGGGCTCCTGGGGCTCCTCGGGGTCTTCGCCGGGCACGCCGCCGCCGACCACGAGCGCGGGGATGTGCAGCGCGACGAGCTCGCGCGCTTCGAACGCCCGCTCGACGCGCGCGACGAGCTCGTCGAGGCCGTCGGGCGTGTGGCCCGCGGGGTCGTGTCCTTCGAGCGCGGCGTGCACCTCGCGGAACGCGTCGCGCGTGAGGGGGTCGGCGGCCCACCGCCTCGCCTCGCCGAGCAGGGTCGTGTGGCTGAGCACCCTGCCGTGGTCGGCCTCGGTGAGGTCGGTGCGCAGCAGCACCTCGCGCACGCCGCGGAGGGTGGGGAAACGCCAGGTCGGTCTGTCGCTCATCGTGTGACTCGTGACCCCGTGGGAGCGGCGCGAGGATGCGCCCCGCGCGACGGCGGACGCAAGCTGCTTGAAACCCGCGGCCCCGCGGCGTACGCAGACGCCCGGCGGAGACCCCCGAAGCCCGAAGGAGCGATGCCCATGGACGACGGCCTGAGGAGCGTGCGCGAGCTCGCGCTCGCGATTCGCGAGGGGATGCGCCCCCGCGTCGACGACGTGGAGGTGATCGTCACGCGGGGCGACCGCACGAGCTACTCGGTCGAGAACGACGCGGTGGTGCCCGCGCTCGAGTGCGACTCGTGGCGCGTGGCGATGCGGGCGCTCACGGGCGG
>JBDHVF010000022.1:0-26009 GCA_039809605.1 Polyangiales bacterium
TGCGCATCGGCTCTTCGTTGGCCAACCCGTGTTTGTGATCGTGGGCTCAGCTGGCACACGCTGGGGGCGCATCCAAAGCATCAAGGTCGATGACGCCGAGGTTCAAGCTGTCGACACAAGCGCCGCTGCCGTGAACGGGATTGGCATCGCCTTGGACTTCAAATGTCCAAAGGGCACAGCGGTTGTAGCGCTGGCAGTCGAGGACGACCTTGTGTGGAGCCCCGCAGCGGACGGCGCGGCGCCGACCGCCTGACACCTCAGCATCGCACAATAAACCGTATAGAGCGCCCCGACTGGACCGCTCGCTGCTCCGACTTCCATGCCTTATCCTGGGGACCGCCGACGATTTTCGTCACGATGTCGACGATGAGCCGATTCACGCGGGTGTTGTCCTGTTGAAGGCTTGCCGGAAGGACCGCTTTGATCTTTCCCATGAGTACTCCCCATGGGATGCCATTTCCCTGCAGAATTCCTTTTCTAACATCAGGGTCATGCACGACTGCTTCGATCGCCTTGTCGACATCGGAGCGGAGAGCGTCGGGAGGCGTCTCGGCGATATTCGGCGTGTCCTCATCGTCTGCGGGTGGTAGCGGAACGGTTGCTGGTGGCTTCACCTCTGCCGGGGCGGTCGCTGGCGTGGTCGCGATGGGCAATGAGTCGCGCAGCCTGGTCGCGTAGTTTTCCAGTGCAGGGAGTGAGTACGCAAGGTCCCGCGTCTTGTGCATCCGTTCGAACGAAAGGATGCGCAATGGCACGGGATAAGCGTTACCCTTCACGCTGCTCCAGAATACGCCCTGGCCGACGAGCGGTTCGTTCAGGAGACTGCTCAGGAGATCGTCGCTGAAGTGCGCGTTCGCGCGACGCACGTTCTGTAGGTCGCTTGCCGAGAGCAGGTGAAAGATAAACCAGTTGTCGCCCTGGCTGAGGATCTCGACGGGGATGCTTCCAGGTTGCTGTGTGATCAGCACGGCACCGAGATCATACTTGCGCCCCTCTTTTACCCATTCGATGTAGGGCGTGGCAGCAGAGGCTTTCTCGTTGAGGACGCTCTGCGCCTCCTCGACCACAGCGATAGTGGGGATGCTGGCTGAGTCCGCCCGCGTAAACTGCTCCTGATTCCAGTCGAAGATTCGGCGCAGAATGAGGCCCGAGAGGATCATCGACGCGCCACCACGAAGCTGCGACATGTCGATAACGCAGAGTTTGCCATCGCGCAACGCCTGGATCAGGAGATCGAGCATGCGGCTCGCAGGATCATGAAGCTGCGAGACGATCTTCGTCATGTTGCCGCGAGCCGCGAGCGCCTCTGCGTCTTGACCATCAGTGAGACCAAGCAGCTTTTTAATCTCGTCGAGGTCGGCTCCATTGCGGTCTGACCAGATGAGGTTGACGAGCTGCTCCCAGCGGCTCGAATCGAGTCCTCGCAGCTTGCTCACGTTCTGCTGATCTTGTCGCTCAGGCGGCAACGCGATCGAGATCACGTCCGCAGGACGCAGTCGACGGATGTCGAGCTTGATCGTTCCGGCGACGAACGACTGGTAGAACGCGCTCGGCGCGGCGCGTGAAGTGAAGACGACGACTTGGTCTTCGAGTGCAGGAACATCGCACAGACCAGGACGCCCTTTGTCGTCCGGCCAGAAGTACTCGCCGTCGGGATCGAAGATCATCGTGCCTACAGGCACTTTCTTCCCGCCCCGCTTCTCAACCGTAGGCGTCTTTGAGTAGAGCGCGCTGAAGAGGAGCTTGTTGAGGTTCGACTTGCCGAAGCCAGCGCGTGCGAAGACGAATGAGCGGCGCGAGACGAGGTTGGCGATATCGAACTTTACCGTGATCGTCGGATCGCGGAGCTGCATCCAGTTTTCGGTGCTCAGGCGTTCGTCGCCCTTCGCGAAGATGTATTCACCGAGGGCGAAGAACCCGAGCTCGGCGCCGAGCTGGTTGTGGCCCGCAATCTCGCGCAGTACAGCACCGGACGGGAATGCGACGGGGCTGCCGACATGCGGCAGACGCCGATGGGAGGGCACGAACACCAGCGATCCGCTGTTCTTGCGGAGAACTCCGAGCACACGGATGTTCACACGGTATTTGAGGTAGTCCTCGCGCAACCCCTCGGGAACGGTGCGGCGCTCACGCACAGCGCGGATGTTGAAGTCCTCGCCGGACGGCCCGCTCAGGCGTCCCTCGGACGACAGCGAAGTGATGCGGCCGAGTACGGCTTCGTCGGGCGTTTCGAGCTGCACGAGAAGGAACTGCCCGTGCATAGGCGTATTGTGAAACTCCGTGCGGTATGGGAGCGCGAGGTCGGCGTGGAATTCCATGCCGCCTTCACGGAAACCACGGAAGACGCCAACGATCTGGTCGTCTGGAAAGAGATTGAGATCCGCCATGTTCTATCCGTACCGTTTGGCAGCAGGGTCCGCGTCGATGAGTGCCAGCTCGTCGAGAACGGGGGCGCTCTCGCCAAGGGATTCGCGGATCGCGTTCACGATTCCCTGCTGGAGAATGTCCATGTCGAAGTCAACGAGCGCCGCATTCTCGTGGGCTCGCTGGAGGCAGCGTGGGTAGAACGGAACGGGGAAGCCCTCAATCGCGTCAGCAAGCAAGCTGCCGAAAACAACCTGCACGTCATTGACCTGCGACTCGAGGAGGTCAACGGGCCAGATTGGGTCGCGGGGCCGACCACCGAACTTTACGAAGAACATCTTCCCGGCCACGAACTTGTTCGCCTCACCCGCCTCGATCTCGCCACCTCGCGCGTACTCGGACCAGACGTATGCGTTCTGCTCCAGTTCGCGCGACACCTCCGCGTAGCAGGGATAGTCACAGCGCATTGTGCCTTCAAGCATCATGGCGAGTCGGTAGCGCTGAAGAACTTTGGAGTGCTTTGCAACGCCCACGACGAAGACGCTCCGACGTTTGCGCGTCTTGTGCTCGCGAAGGGCTTCCTCAATACCCTTGCGCAGATCCGCGAACAACGTCTTCGAGAACACCTTGCTGCGCAGGAGACCGTCCCAGACGATGACCGTATCAGTGCCGTAGTCCTTCTCGCGCACAAGAGCAAAGAGCACCGCCCACTCGGTCAGCTCCCGATAGACCTGAACCCAACTCGGAGCAGGCGTGGTTGGCGGCTTCTTGATCATCGGCGATAGCTCCCAGAGGTAGCAGACGCCGAGGAACTTCATCATCCTCCCGAGCGGTGTCTTAGGATCTCCGTCTTCGATGTGTCGCTTCGAGAGCTCTACCAAGTCTGTCGTCGGCGTGACGACCTCAAGGCAATGCTCGTTATTGCTCGAGTCGACGACGCGGATGAGTTGCGCCATGAAGGGGTCGAACTCAATCCGGTTGTTGCCGCCGTCGGTGCCGACCAGGGACACAGCGGTCGTCTGCCGCGGCATGATCCGTCGCGCATCGCCGAGCCCCGACCGCACTTCAGCCCGCAGTTGTTGCAGGAGCTTCCGGTCCTCGGTCATCCGCTCCCGGAGCTCCTTGCGCAACTGCGCCATGCTTTCGGGGTCGATCATTGGTTTGGTGATCTACCTAGGCGTGAGTTACCAATTCAGCGTTGGCGCCCGCTCGGTCCGTCCGCCACCAAGCAAGGATCCAACTGTCGCAGCCCAGGAGCTTGCTCTACTGCGGATCAACCGTCAAGGCGGTCGATTGCTTAGTCCCGGAGGTGCTCGATCGTGTGGCCCGCATCACAGGGTTGTCTATCAAGGGGCGACGTTCAGCACGCGCAGCGAAGCCGGAACCCCGCCGCGCCGAGACTCGCGCGGAGTTCCGGCGCGGCGGGGTGTGAGGGGCTGTGTCGCGGTCAGGCTGCGGGCGGGTCGCACGCGGTCGAGCACGCCCTTTCGACGGCCTCGCGCCGCGCGTCGAGCCACTCGGTGAGGGCGAGGTACTCGCGCCCGGTCGCGGTGACGACGATCGCTCCGCCGCCGAAGGCGCCGGGTCGAGGCGCCGAGCAGGTCTCGACCCACGCGAGGGTGAACACCGCCGCGGGCCGGAAGCGTGCGAGGAACGCGGTCACGAGGTCGACCACGTGGTCAGCGTTGCCGAACGTGTCGGACCATACGCGCAGACGGCGCCCGTGGACGGGGTCGTCCTCCACGCGCCAGTCGAACTCGGGGAAGGCGTCGCCGCGGGCGTAGAGCGCGTGCAGTTCCGAGAAGAGCGGCCCGGCGTCGCGCCCATGCACGTCGACGAACGCCTCCCACTCGTCAGCGGGCCGGAGGTTGCGCTCGATCCACGCGCTCTCCTCGGGCGTGAGGTCGGCGAGCTGCTCGCAGAACCGGATCGCGTAGTCGACGATCACCGGCGCCACGTCGTTGCTCGCGGCGGGCTCGGGCACGCTCTCGTCGAGCGGCCCCACACGGAGCAGCGCGGCGATGAGCTCATGGCGGCGCGTGATCGCCTCGCGCCTGGGCGCCGACAGGAACGCTTCGACGGCGCGGGCGAGGGTGTGCAGGGACGTGCGGTACGGGTCGGTCATGAAGGTCTCCGTGGCGGTGAAAGGGAGACGCGCCCGCGGCGCGCGTGGAACGGATCCACGGCACCGGGGCGCGTCGGTTGGGCGTGAAGGTGTCGGGGCGTGCGGACTACTCGTCGTGCGCCCGCGCGGGCGGGAGGCGTGCATACGCGCGCATCCGATCGCGCAGGGTCGAGCGTGGGACACCGAGGTGCTTCGCGGCGCCTGCGACGCTGCCCTTCGTCTCGCGCAGCGCCGCGTGGATGTCGTCGACCGTGAGATGCCTGGGGGTGGGCAGCCGGTAGGGCACCGCGCGCCGGGCGCCGGGCTCGATTGCGAGCGCGTCACGGATCGCTTCGAGGCCGAGCACGGGCGCGTCTGTGCGGGCTGTGGCGCGACGGAGCACGTTGAGGAGCTGCCGCACGTTGCCGGGCCATGGGTGCTGCTGGAGTTCCGCGAGCGCGGCGTCGGTGAGCTGGCGCTGCCCCACGTCCGCGCGCAGTCGCCTGAGCAGGTGCGCCACGAGTGCAGGCAGATCCTCGGGCCGCTCGCGCAACGGCGGCGTCACCACCGGGAGCATGTGCAGCCGGTAGTAGAGATCCTCGCGGAAGCGCCCCGTGTCGACCATCGCTGCGAGGTCGCGATGCGTCGCCGCGACGAGGCGCACGTTGACGGCGCGCGGCCGGTCGCTGCCGACGGGGCGCACCTCGCCCGTCTCCACCACGCGCAGCAGGTCGGCCTGCGCGTCGGGCGTCAGCTCGCCGATCTCGTCGAGGAGCAGCGTGCCGTTGTGGGCCTGCTCGAACACGCCGCGGTGGCGCAGCACCGCGCCGGTGAAGGCGCCGCGCTCGTGGCCGAACAGCTCCGAGGTGAGCAGCTCGCGTCGCAGCGTGGCGACGTTCACGGCGACGAAGGGCGCGTGCGCGCGGAGAGAGGCCAGGTGCAGGGCGCGGGCGACGAGTTCCTTGCCCGAGCCCGTCTCGCCGAGCACCAGGACCGTCGCCGTGCGGGGCGCGTAGCGGCGCACATCCCCGCGCAGGCGCTGCATCACGCGCGAGTCGCCCACGAGGCCGAGCGACGCGAACGGTTCCGTACCCGCCGTGGGTGCCGCGTTCGTGGCTGAGGTCGGCGCCGTGAGTGTGCGTGCGATCGCGTTCATCAGCGGTCCCTCGTCGGTCGACGCGAGTGTCGCGGCCGGACCCCGTACAGCGGGATCACGGTGGCGCCCTCGCGGGGCGGCTTGATGAGGCGCGGGCGCGGCGGCTGTTCGGGCGCCTTCACGGCGGGCTCCGCGCCGGGGCCGTCGGGGTCATCGCCGTCGGGGTCGTCGTCGGGCAGAGGCCCCTCGAGCGCGAAGAGCAGCGCGCCGACGGCTTCGCACAGCTCGACCCGGCGCGCGGGGGCCTCGCTCTTGGGGGCGGTGAGGTAATGGTAGGCGGCGCTGACGAAGTCGCGCAGCGCGCCGATCTGGTCGTCGTCCATGGGGGTCTTCGAGGTGAGGGGTGAGCGGAAGGGGGAGAGGACCCCGCGCGCGGCGCGGCACCGTGAGCGGGTACACACGCCGGGCGCGGGGTCTTCGTGCGAGAGGGGAGGGCCTACGCCGCGACGATGGGCGTGGCGGCGAGGTAGTCGCCCGCGAGGCGCTCCATCGCGAAGCGCACGTCGGGGTCCTGGTTCGTCTGGTGCGCCACGAGCGTGATGGCCTGCACGACGCCGAAGCGGGTCGCGTCCCCGTCGCGCAGCACCAGCCGCTGCGCCTCCTCCAGCAGCGCCTTGGGCACCTCCGCCGAGTCGCCGAGCACCGCCGCCACGGCGTCGTCCGGGTGCGGCACCGCGGTGCGCTTCGCCGTCTGCATCCACGCGAAGCTCGTCCTCCAGCGCTCGGGCAGCCGGCCCACGGCGATCACCAGGGCGGCGGCGAGCTGGTCGTCCTCGATGGCCCTGTGGGTGCGGTACAGGGAGCGCTTGCCGCCGACGCGCACCATCAGCCCGTTGGCGCACACGAGGCGCAGCCAGTGGTCGTCGAGCGAGAGGGCGCTCGCCCCCACCTCGCTGTTGCGCAGGTGGAAGCCGGGGTGCAGGCGCTCGCCGTCGAGGTCGAACGCCTCCATGTGCACGGCCGTGTAGTGCGTGGTCGTGTCGGTGAAGTGCACCGCCGTGAACACGTACTCGTCCATGAGGCCGCGCATCATCGTGCTCATGCGCTCGAAGATCCGCGCATCGTCGATCGGCGTGAACGACGGCGCGAGGAACGCCCGCGCGATGCCGTGCGCCTCGTCGGTCGTGTCCTTCCACGCGCGGACCTTGAGCTGACCGGGGATGCGCGCGAAGCGGCGGTTGACCTCCTCGGCGCGCTCGTCGCCCGAGGCGCTCTGGAACCAGCGATCCCAGCGCAGCCCCAGGAGCGCGCTGACCTGGCGCTTCGCGTGCGAGTTGATGCGGAGGCGCGTGCCGCCGGGGAGCTCGACGTGCCCCGCGGGGGTCATGCGCAGGTCAGCGACGTGCACCACGCGGTCAGGCAGCATCTCGCCCGCGCGGCGCATCACGTCGGCGAGCACCGACGTGAACGAGTGGCCCTTAGGCCCGGCGCGCGGCGGCGTGGGCTCCGCGTCCTGGGGCTCGGAGACGAACACGACCGCCCCCTCGTCGACGAGCGCCACCTCGTGCGCGGACACGATCTCGCCGGGGAGCGCCTCGTCGTGGGTCCCGGTTTCGTCGTGCGGGTCGACGTTGGTGATCGAGGCCGGGGTGTCGGGCGTGGGCTCGGGTCCGGTGGCGTCGGTGGTCGCGGTCGTGTCGTTGTCGGCCTGCGCGTCCTGGGCGATGGCGCTCGTGTCGAGCGGCGGCGTCTCGGGCGCGGCGGCGTCGGCGTCGTGCGACGCCTCGCTGCGGATGGGCTCGGCGTGGGCGGTGTTGCGAGCGACGTTGCGGGCGGAGGAGCGGCTACGGGTGGTCTTCGACTTCATGGTGTTCTCCTGAGCAGGTGATAGCGACCGGGAATGGAGACGCCGTGCGCGAGGGCGCACGGACTCGCGACTGCGCGCCACGGGTCGCGGGGCGTGGCGTGCGGTCGGGTGGCGAAGGGGAGCGCGTGCGCCGGGACTCTTCGTGAGAGCGGTGGGCGTGGGTGCGCGCGGGCTACGGGTCGTTCGGGGTCACGAACACGTCGACGCTCGCCACGTCGCAGCGGAGGTGCTTGTGGAGGCGGAGCGACGCGCGGGCCGTGTCGTCGGGGTGCATCGCGGTCACGGCGATCACGCGCGCGCCATACCGCTCGGCCAGCACGTTGTGGGCGTTCTGGAACACGGGCGAGGTGACGCTCCGCGCCCTCGCGCTGCGAGGGAGCTGGTGCAGCATGTTGATCGCGAGGCGCGGCGCGTCGGGCGCTACGAGCAGGGCGTCGTACTGCCCGCGGATCACGTCGGCGGCGCCGCCGGGAGCGCTCGCGGCGCGGCTCCGCGCGGAGAAGGTCGCGGCGTCGTGGCAGACGAGCATCAGGACGCGCTCGCCTCTGACGGTCGCCACCGGGTCACTCCGCGCGAGGGCGTGGCCGGCTGGACGCCAGGTCGCGCTGTCGCGCGCGAGGTCGAGCGCCGCCGCCTCGTCGGCGTCGCGGGGCTTCGTCTTGTGGGTGACGTGCGTCACCGCCTGCCGCTCGAGCACCACCGCCACCTGCACCGCCTGCTCCCAGGGGCCGAACCCGTGGAAGTCCACGGTGCCGTCGAGGCCCAGCACCACCGGCGGGTGGTCCGGGGGCAGCGCTTGACCGCAGGTGAGCCCCCACTCGCGGATGGCGTCGCGTACGGTGAGGCGCGCGTCGTCGGTCCAGTCGTCCGTGGGCAAGGTGATCGCGGGGAGCTGGCCGACGCCCGCGGGGAGCACCACGAGACGTGGCGCAGGCCCCCGCTGGTTGGCCGCGTCGGCGGCCTGCCTGATCATCCGGGCGACCTGGGCGGGGTGGTACCCGGCCTCCCGCCGCGGCGGGAACACGCGCACCACGACACCGCCGCGGTAGTCGGGGCCGGCGCGGATGCGTGCGGTGAGGGTGAACTCTGGGCGGTCCCCGCCGCCCGTCGCGGGGCGCTGCCCCGCGGCCGTCGAGTCGTTCGTCATGTGTAGGGTCCTCGGTGGGTGACGCCTCTGGCTGGCGTCGTGCCTGGGGTCGGTGCTTCCCGTCGTCTTGCGTCGTCACGTCAGGACACGTCGCGTCCCTGGGGTTTCGACACGGATCGCAGAGAACAAACCTCCCCATTTCTAATATATTACATTTACCTACACCTGTCAAATGCCCATAAATTTAGGGGAATTGTGGTGTGCCGACGGGACAGATAGCGGGAATGGCTCAGGCGCACGTCGCCGCTTCGCGTGGGGCCTTCTGGACTTCAACCAGAGGTGCGGAGGCGATCATGGATTCCAGGTGCAGCGGGTCAGGACCCGGTCCCCCTGAACCACGGCGACGGCCTGCAGGAAGAGGCTTGCGGCCCCCAACACCAGGGCCAGACGCCATGGCGCCGGCGTCCTCGTCGAAGGTGTCAAGCGTCGATAGGGGGTCCCCTCGACGGCGAACTGCGTCGCCCTCCAAGTCCCCACCTCCGCCCACCACGCCCGAGCCGCGGGTAGGTCGCTACGCACGATCGCCCACGTGGGTCCCAGCAGCGCCAGGAGCAACGAGGCATGCACCTGGAGGACGTAGCCCCAGCCGGCCTCGGCGCGCATCGCTGCGTGGATGCACGGATCGTCGACGTGAAGGATCGTCGCGCTGACGTGGAGGAGCACGACCGGCCCCACGAGGAGGATGGCCCACGGGCGCCACCGAACGGCCCCATGACCGACCAGCGCAAGGAGAGAAGCCACCGCCCAGTACCTCGCGGCAGTGGGCTCCTTGTCCATGACCTCGGCGAGCAGGAGTAGGCACGGCGGCATCGTCGGCCGAAGATGCTCGGCCAGCGGCGCCGCCGCAACGGGCGTCGAGGGTGTAGACGTGCGGTCAGGAAGGCGTGCGCACCCAGAGGCGGCGCAGGCAACGGCGGCTCGTCGCGCCGATGGCGTTGCGGCCGTGGAGGACGCGCCGGTTGTCGACGAACAGCGCGTCGCCGACGCGCAGACGCACCGACCATACGGCGCTGCGGGCGTGCGCCGACACGCGGCTCCTGAAGGCGTCGAGCGCGACCTGGTCCTCGGGGTCGTCGCTCGCGGCTCGAAGCCACGGCGAGCAGAACACGTGCTCACCACGGGGCGCGGGCCGCAGCACGGGCCAGCGCATCGTCGGCGGGCCTCCTGCTAGCGGCGGCGTGACCAGCTCTACCCGGCGCAGCCGTGCGCGGTCCCCCTCGGGGAGGGAGTCCACCACGGGCCACGTGTCGAGCAGCCGCGAGGCGCCGTCCTCGTCGTCCTGGGCCTCGCACCACCACCCGATCACAGACACCTCGGGCTGGTCGGTGTGGAGCGGCACGGGGCCCGGCTGCGCCACGTAGGCGTGGGCTCCGGGGCGCAGCGCGATGCGTTCGGCACCGACCACGTCGCCGAGGCCCTCGGCGAGGCAGCCGAAAGCTTCGTACCCGCCCACCGGCACCGCCGCCCAGCCGTCCTCGCGCAGTCCGCGCTCGACCACAGCCTTCAGCGCATCGAGGGGCGACTCGGTGGTCACTGTGAGCATGCGTGCCAGCACCGGCTCTGGCAGTCGTGCCAGCACTTCGTGAGGCCACCGTCGCCGAACCACGCCCCGTCGTCGGGGTAGGGCTCGCCGTACTCCTGCTCCCACCACGTCGCCGTGCGCGCGAACACCTCCCGGAGCACGAGCAGCTCGCCGGCGTCCTTGCCGAAGCCCCCGTCGTGGTCGAGAAGGCGCCCGAAGAGGCGCACGCAGTCGCGGTGGTAGGCGACGGGGGCGAGCATGTGAAGGTGCCAGTAGAGGTCGATGTCGCGGGTGGGCGCGAGGCGCGCCTCCGGGTGGAGCTGCTTGAGGCGCAGCCACTTCCGGTAGCGCTCGGCACCCCGGACTCGGTGCTCCTCAGACCAATCCTGGGGGAAGGTGTCGGAACGGTAAGACGCCTGGACGAGATCGACGCTCAGGGTGGGCGGGTCAGACGTGGCGCGGGTGGGCGCGTCAGCGGCGGCGAGAGATTGCATGGCGGAGAACTCCTCTGTGTGACGAAGACGAGGTCCGAGACGGTGTGCGGACACCTCCAGGACGGAATACGGGTCGGGGATCTGACGCCCGGCCCGTGGTCCGTCCCGACGCGGCCATCAGCGTGAACGGCTCCCGTCGCCCGGCGCGCGGTTGCGGGACGAGTGCCACGTGGGGTCGCGCGGGTTGAGCTGCCGCGAGCGGTTGTCCCGCGCGGCCTTGTACGCGCGGCTATTGGGGTTGAGGGCGTCGGAGCGCTGATCGTTCGGCGAGCGGGGATGGGCCTTCGTGGTCTTGTGCATGACTCCTCCAAGCCGGCCGGGGATGTGAGCGGCCGGCTTCTCGAATCTGCTTCGAGTCTCCTACTGGCGCAAACGAGGCCGTAATTCATTCCGTTTACGATTCAATCTCTGCGCGTTACAGTTGCTGTTGAAGCGCATATGGCTAGCCCGCGTGAGGAAGCAGTTCGGGAGTGGATCGAGTCTCACAAAGCCCGCTCCATGGCGCCGCTCCGCGAGGCGATCATCGCGGAGTGGAACGCGCAGGGGAGGGGCCCCTTCCCGTACGAGTCCAATAGCTTCCGCGTGATGCTCTCCAACTGGAAGGGGGGCAAGAACGACCTCAAGGGCCACGAAGCGTTGCAGGCGATCGTCGCGAAGGTGCTGGATCGCGACCGCGCGGAGCTGTTCCCCGAGCGGGTCCGCTCTGCCTGGCGGCACCCGATGCGCGGCTTCGAACTGCTCGGGGCGCTCGATGTCGCCGCGGAGTCCTCTGCACCTGCCGCCTGCTTCGTGCAGGTCGGGGCGCCGAACTCGCCGCGCGAACTGTACGAGCGGCGCATCCGCAACACGCCGACGTGGCTCGTCGCTCCGCCGGGCGCTGGGCGCACCCTCGCGGCGCTGCGGTACGAGCTCGACGCCGTGCCACCGCCCAAGTCAGAGCGCGATGACATGTTCGCGGCCGTCACCGAGCGGATCACAGGTCTCGACCGTCGGCGACCGCGCGTCCTGAAACTGCGCTCGCTCGATGAGTTGGAGCGGGTGGACCTGCCCGGCGAGGATACTCCGCTCGTCGTGAAGGTAGATGTCCCCGGCGACGCGGACGCTCGCTGGGCCGCCGCCCTCGGCACCCGCCAGTATGTGCGCGTGCTGGCGGGGTTCGACCTGACCGACGCGCAACGCGCCTTGAACGCTGAGAGCCACCCGCATGAGTCGCCATGGGAGCGCTGGCGGTGGAGCCCCACGCCGTCCTGGCGTCGCGTATTCGTCGCCTGGGTCGAGGATCGTCTACGGGAGCGCATCCGGGACGGCATGACGGCCGAAGGGTTGCTGAGCGCCGAAGCGGTCTGCGCGTGGCTCGACCGCGTTGACCCCGAACTCACGCAGTACGGCACGCCCGGCGACCTTCTGCCCCTTCTGGCCCTGGCGCACGAGCACGGCGAGAAGCAACTGCCGCGCAAACTCGACGGGGAGTTCGTCCTCGGCGTGTTGAAGGCGCAGGCGATGCGCGTGGAGGACATCGAGCACAGGGCCTGGCTTCGTGACGAAGGCGCGACCACGCTCAGGAAGTTGCTCCTCAGCGCCTGGGCAGACCCCGGCGTCCGGTGGCCGGCCAACCTTTCCGTGGCCGGCTGGTCTGAGCGGGTCCCGCGCAACGACTCGCTGCCCCAGGGTGACCGCGACCGCAGGGCCGAGGCGTTGGTGCGCGAGATGGCGGCCAGCCGCTCCCCGAAGCGACGCGCGATGCTCCTCAAGGAGCACACCGCGCTCCACCAGAGTGTCGACCGGCCGCGCGACGCGGTGAGGGCCCTCGTGAGCGCCGGCCTCCTCCAGCCGGCCGGCGGACGCGACTACACACCGGGGCCTCGGTGGGCTCAGGAGATCCTCGTAAGGGACGCTCTCGTCGACGAGTTCAGGAGAGCGCCGCCGTCGCGCTGGGGGCGCCTCGCTGCCGACGCCGCGAGGCAGGCGAGCGTCGACCGCGCGCTGGTGAGCCTCTCGGACAAAGAGTTCTTCGGCCTCGTCGATCGCGCCGTGGGTGACGCAACCGCGGACGACCTTGGGAGCATCGCAGCGTTCGAGACCCTCTTCCTTGCGGCCGGCGAGCGCCTCTACGACCGTCAGGCGACCGCTGTATGGGGGACGGGACTCCACGCCCTCTGGACGCTACAGCGACGACTTCTGCTGCGGTCGCAAGGCGGCACGTTCGTGACCCCACGCACGCGCAGTGGCCCCGGCGAGCCGCACCGCGGTGGCGCACGATGGTGGGCCGCGTGCTGGTCGTGGAGCTTCGCCGTCGCACGACCGGATGGACCTCTTCCCGCGGTGTTGGGGTGGCTCCTTCCTGGATGGTTCGAGCGGCTCGATGCGCCCCCGGAAGAACTCAGGTCTCATCGCGTACCGGCGAACGCAGGCGACCACACCGCCGAAGCGGTAGGGGTCGCTCGCCTGTTGGCGATGTCTCAGCGTGTCGCCGCGCGGTGGTCGGGGCCTGTTCGTCGTGCAGGCGCAGGCCCTGCCGAAGGCACTGAAAGTGACGGTGCGGCGCGAGGCCCGTTCGATTGGGACCGCCTCCTCGACGTGGGAGCGAACGACTGGCCCGACTACCCCGACGTTCTCGTGGCGGGTGCGGTGCCTATTGCCCCCCGCACGGGCTGGCCCATGCCGTCACTGGCGAAGCAGCTTCTCCGTCGGCAGGACGCCTTGACGGACTTCGTGGCTGCGCAGATCGAAGAGCTCCCCGCGCAGGAGCGAGAGGCCGTCCTGGCGGCTCTCTGGGGCACGACACTCGGCGGCTCAGTGGCCCCGGTCTCGGAGCGGCTGTGGCCTGCGACGGGCCAGCAGCGAAGCTCCAGGAAGGTGTCGCGCCTTGGGGAACTCCTACGACGCTCGTTCCCCGTGGACGCCGTGGTCCACCAGATTCGCAGGGGTTTCTGGCTCGGGGCTGACAGCTGCCGCGGGTTGCTGCGCGAGGCGCCGGAGGCTCATCGACGCGCGCTCACGCAGGCCCTCCTGAAGGACGACCAGCGCAAGGGCGAGCTCATCGACGTGCTTCTGGAGACCCCCGCACCCTTCCTCGACCTGCTCGCCGACGTCGCGCCGAACATCGACCGTGGCCGGAGCCATCGGATCGCACGACGCCTTTGGGAGATGGCCCCCGACCAGGCCGAGGCGTTGGGTGAGGCCGACTGGCGCGACCGCGCTGCCTCCCACCCCTGGCTGGAGGCCGTCCCCGCGGAACATGCGTTGCGGGTGGTGAGCGTCTTCCTCCGGCACCCCGAACGTGCGGTGCCCGAGGCGTTCCTCCACTGGTTCGCTCGTACGCTGCCCGAGTTCGGCCCTCAGGCCGACGCGGTGTTTGGACTTCTTCAGCGCCATGGCTGGCGGCATCTCGCGCTCGAGTGACCAGGGGCGTAGCCCGTCGCCGTGAGTGAGAGCGTCCGACTGATGCGGACCTCCTGTCTCGTCCGTGGCTCGTGCTACCCCGCTCTATGACCGCGCCGTGACGGCCAAGATGAACGTCGACTTCGCCGCGGTGTACGCCGCGCGGTCGTTGCGGTGCTGCTCGACGAGCGCGCACTTGAGGGCGCCGTAGGCGGCGGCCTCCTCGGGGTGCGAGCGCAGGTGGTCGCGGAAGCGTCGCTCTGGGCGCGCGCGGAACTCCGCCGCCTCGTACACGTGCAGGTGGGCCTCATGGGGGCCGCGGTGCGGGCGGCGGAAGTAGCGGCGCTCTGGCATCGCTTCGTTGTACTCGGGCACGTAGGCGTACCCGAGCGACGCAAGCACGGGCGCCGCGCGTTCCGCGTCGGCGAGGGTGCGCACGGCCGCGAGGAGGTCGATCACCGGCTTCGCGGCGAGGTCGGGGACACTCGTACTGCCGAAGTGTTCGACCTCGACGAAGAGGCCCGGCAGGGCGGCGACGAGCTCCGCACGCAACGCCTCGAAGCGTGCGGGCCACGATGGGTCGTAGGGGACGATCACGACGGGCTCGCTGAGGTCGGGTGGCACCGGCGCTGTGTAGCACGGTCGCAGGATGTGCCGAGCCACGCGATCGCTCTCGCGCGAACGCCTACTTCTTAGCGGGCGGGGCGAAGAGGTTGTGGACGGTGGTCCCGAGGCCGTCGGCGATGCGCACGAGGGTCACGAGCGTGACGTTGATCGGCGCGACGCCTCCGACGCCACCCCTGCCCCCGCCGGCCTCGATCTTCTGGAGGTGCTTGGGGGCGACGTCCATGCGCTCCGACGCCTCCTGCAAGGTCAGCCCGAGCGCCTCGCGTAGCGCGCGGATGTTCAAGCCGAGGCGCGTCGCCTCTCGCTGGAACCGGCGCGTCTGTCGGGCCACGCGCGAAGGCCGCTCGTCGGTCGGGCGCGAGGGCATCTGCGCGAAAACGGTGACGCGCGCCTCCCGCGAAGTAGACACCACATGTGGCTCTTTCCGTAGACAGCAGCGGAGGCCGTCGGTAGGGTGATTCCGCGCGAATCCGGTTGATTCGCAGCGATTTTGTGGAGCCACATGAGGCCCCACGTCGGGCAGCGGAGGCGAAGGTGGAACGCTGGTTCGTGAAGAAGGAAGGGCTCGTGCTCGGCCCCTACACCGTCGAGGAGCTGCGCACCTACGTCGTGCGCGGGAAAGTGACGGCCCTCGATCTGGTGAGCCGGGACGGCGAGAGCGGGTGGACGTCGATCCGTCAGGTGCCGCAATTGGGCGAGGCGGCGACAGAGGCGGCCGCGCCCGCAGTGCACGCCGAGACGGCGCCTGCCACGCCAGCACCCGCATGGCACGTCGCGCGTGGGAGCCAGGTCGTCGGCCCGCTCGACCTCGGTGCGTTGCGCGCGGCTATCGCACAAGGGCAGGTGAGGCTCGACGATCAGGTATGCGAGGTGGGGGCGACCGCGTGGGTAGCCGTCGCCGACGTCGACGTACTCAGGGACGTGTTCCCGCGGTCCGTCGCTCCACACGGCAGCGAAGCACAAGCTCAGCCCCGCGCGACGGCTGCCACACCGCCGTCTCCTCTCGACGCTCCAGCGATCGGGGAGCTCGCCAGCCCTACGACAACACCGCCCCCCAACATGGAGCTGGTCGGCGCGCCCGGACCGCAAGTCGCGTCCACGAAACGAGGCGGACAGCTCGTCGTGATCGCGGCGGGAATGGCGCTTCTGCTCGTCGTGGCCGCCGTGGTGTCGCTCCAATCGCGGGCGGGAGCACCACCGACTCGCAGCGTGGGAACCCCGCGCAGCGCCAGCGCCAGCGCGACAGCCACTCGAATCTCCCCCGCGACGCAGGCTCTGACGGACGCAGCGCACGGCGCTGACCCCGCCTCGATACCGTACATGGTCACAGGGTCCGTGCTGATCGACGACGCGGACGAGATCGCGGGGATGATGCTGATCGCAGGGAAGCCCATCCCCCGCCAGGACTGGCCGCTCACGAACTGCGAGGTCCGCGTCGGACTTCCGATCCGTGCGAGGACCGACCTCGTGTTCAACGTGCCGCGCATCAGCGCCCTGACTCACGAGCCGACGTTCGAGCGCGCATGCACCCAGTGCGGCTGCTATGTCACCGATCGCTGCACCCCTCAGGTGAGTAACTGCATGGCGGCGCACGGATGGCTTCTGTGCCCCGCCACGCGCCCACGCAGCGCTCGTCCTGGTGGCTTCGTCGTGCACTGCTCCGAGGGCGCGGTCGCGGGGCTCATGCGCCCCCAGGGAGGCCGCGCCGAGCATGAGTCCCTCGCTGTCGCCGCCACACTCGAAGGGTGCTTCCCCGTGGGCGCGGTGTTCCCCTCGGGCGAGGTCTGCCGAGGCCCGATGACGTTTGCGCCCGCGCCGCCGGGAGACGCACCTTGACGGTCTTGGCCGCGGCGCCGTAACGCGGCTGCGGTCACCGACCTACCGCACGGCCTAGCTCCGATCGTTGATGCCCCGCAGCTTCAGCAGCAACGAGACGTGGGCGGCGCGGCGTCAACGCCGATCACGATCCCTGACGCGGAACGTTGCAGACCCAGAAGACTGGCTCGGAATCCCCCGTCCGGGACTCGATTTCGCGCGAAAACACCACGTTTTTGGTCATTTTTCACCTCCCGATCGAGGCGTCGCGGTTGACCCGTCCTATCCCCCGAACGACGCGAAAACGGGGTCCTTGTTCTGGAAGGCGTGCGCCGCATGCTCCCGCCCTACCCACTGATCAGCGCGCCTCTGTGCAGCGACTCCGGCCGCGGCAGGGTGATCCAGCCCTCCTGACGAGCCGCGCTGCGATCACGCTCGGGCACAGACTCGACCACGCCCAGCGCGGCCGCGCGGGCGACGAGCGCGCAGACGAGGGCGTCGAGCGCGTGGTCGGTGCCGACGCACGTCTCCCTGGAGTCGCCCGACCAAACGAGCCAGTCCTGGAGGCCAGCGCGTGCGAGTGCCGCGAGCATCGCATCGCGCCGATCACGGCGAGCAGGCTTCTTGTAGTCGTCGCGCGGGATGCCCCACATCGACAGCGCCGCGGCCGGGTACGCCTCGACGACGCGGCGGCGCCCGTCGTTCGCGAAGGGGAGGCCGAGGGCGTCGGTGACGACCTCGGTGCGAGAGTCCGCGAGGCGCGTCAGCAGCCCGCAGCATCGCCACGCGGCCATGGCGATTTTGTCGGCGGACACAGAGAGCGGCGTGGTGGCCTTGAGCCCGGTCACGTCTTCCGTCCGGCCGCGCCGCTCCTCGAGCGCGGCGCGCGTGCGCGCCCTCACATAGAGATCCGTCGCGCGCAGGCGGAACTCCTCGCCGGAGGGTCCGGCCCACGAGCCGCCCGGTCGCCACGCGGAGACCGCCTCGACCATCCTGCCCGGCCAGCCAAAGGGCGCGTCGAGCGCGACCACGTCGGCGTCGCGTGCGTGGTCCGCGATCGTCGCGTCGTTGACGCCCACGGTGACGTGTTCCACCAACGCGCGGCCGGGCTCCCAACGGACGACGCATAGTGCGGTGTTGGTCTCGCCCGTCGCGATATCGACGCCGACGGTCACGGCTGTGCGGGCCACTTGCGCGACGGTCACGACAGACGCACCGGCTTGCCGCTCTTCATCGCCCACTTCTCGATGGGCGCAGCGCCCTCGGGCAGGTGACGGTTCGCGATGGCGCGGACCTGGTCGACGCGCGAGAGGACCTCCTTCGAGGGCAGGTCCTCGCCGAAGCCGAGCACGAGCCGCAATCCGCCGGTCAAGCGCGGCGTATGCGCCGGCGAGAGGCCCAGCGCGCCGCGCGACTCGCGCACGGTCTCGACGTCGGCGCGCACCTGCGCGAACGCCCGCCGCCACTCATGGGCGTACTGGAGGAGCTGCAACGGCGCGTAGTAGACCTTGTCCGGCGACGCCCGGCCGTACTTGAGCTCGATGAGCACGAGGCGCCCCTCGGGGTCGATGGCGAGCTGGTCGAGCTCGGCGCAGCGGTCGTAGGCGGGTAGCTTCGCCCACGCCTTCGGCCGGTACTTCGCGCCCACCGCCGCCACCTCATCTCGGGCCGCGCTGACCGCGTCCGACCGCCGCGCGTCCTCCTCGGCGCGCCCGTCCGCGTAGCCGATCACCGCTTCGCGGTCGACCGCCACCCACGGGTCGACCACGCCCGACCACGCCGCCTGCACGTGCCCCTCGGGGTGCGTCTCGATGTGGGCGGGGACGCGGTTGAGGTACTCGTCGAGCGCGCTCTCGAAGGTGCGATCCGACGGGTCCCACGCGGAGAAGAGCGGCGTCGCCCCCTGCGCGACGTGATAGGCGGGGTCGGCGTCGAGGTGCACGCGGCCCGTGGTGAGGTGGGCGTTGATGATGCGCGCCTGCGCGTAGTAGGCGTGAACGCGGTTGCCCTCGCGCAGGTGGACGTCGAGGCGGAGTCGGCCGAGGGTGCGTGGCCGAAGGAGCGGCGCGAGCAGCCCCTGGGGGCCGAGGTGCGCGTGAAGCGCGGGCGACGGGGCCCGGAGGTAGCGGGGGCGGTCCATGAAGTCGGAATGCTGCTCCCGCGGGCGGCATTCCGGAAGGCCCTCCAGCGCCTCTCCGATTGGTGCAACGGCACCACGCCGATCCCCCTTGACGCTCTCAGACTCGAAGCGGAGCATCGAGGGGAGGAGACTGGTTGTGGAGGATCTGACGGGGGACAGAGGCGCGCGCAGCTCGAATGCTGCCAAGGCCAAGGCGCTGGCGAGCCGGCTCCGCGCGGAGGGTCGCTTGCGCGACGCGGCGATCTACCAGCTCAACGGACTGACGCACGACCCCTCTGACCCGTCGCTTCTGACGGAGCACGTCGCGGTCGTTGTCGCTCTCGTCGAGCAGCATCGCGGCGCTGGCGACATCGAGGAGGCCGAAGCGCTTCTCACGGAGCTGGAGCGGACGCTCGCCGGTCTGCTGGGCCGCACCGACCCTGACCACCTGGAAGCGGTCCGCGCGCACCTCGGCGCCGTCCAGGGCATGCGCAACCAACTAGACGCGAGGTCCTCGTCCACGCCGGCGCGAGAGCTTCACCTGCTGGACCAGAAGCTCACGTCGGCCCTCGCCCGCATCGCGCAGGGACGGTTCGACTGGTCGGTCCCCCCCGAGGACGTCGTCGCATCCACAAGGCTCGCAGAGGTGGCAGCACTCATCGAGGCCGCGGACGAAGCGGATGACGTGGTCGACCGTTCGGTGCGCGACCGGCTCATGGAGTTCGTCGAGGCACTGCGCCGGTCCGTGGGCCTCGACGAGGCGTGCACCGACGCGACGGCGGCCATGAAGTCCGCCGCACAGGAAGAGGACACGCGGATCAGCGTCGCGCTCCTTCAACAGGGCGAGGCGGCGTTGCGCGGGTACCTGCCGACCCTGCGCACGCTGGACGCTGCGCGCCAGGACAAGCTGCTGCGCCGTCTCGACGCGCTGACGAAGGCCCTCGAAGGGGAGCTCTCCGCGCTGCGATCCGAGCGGTCGAAGGCGCGGTGGCAAGCGTTCCTGACCGAGACTGGCAGTGCGCTGGACGAGGCGCGGCGCTGGGCCCCGAACGCCTCCGTGTTCACGGGCTCGAAGCACCATGACGCACAACTTCAGCGGGTGCAGAAGCTCATGGACGGGGCCGGTGAAGTGCTGCGCGAGCTCGACGACCCGGGGGTGAGACGCATTGCGGGCGGCTTGCTCCGCGAACTCGGCGAGCTCGCGTCGAAGGCCGCGGCCGCGCAGCGCGAGGCGTACGGACGCTGGGCCATCAACCTCGTGCAGCAGTGCTTCGAACGTGCCTCGCAGCACATCAAGGTCACCGGGAACGACGAGGAGGGCATGGACGACACCATCGTTACGATCCTCGGCGATGTGAACCCCGCGCTGCTTTCGACGGAGGCCGGGCGCGCCTACACCGAGGTGTTGGAGTACTTCCTCGCGAAGCTCTACGCGCCTGGCAAGGACAAGGGCTTCGACAAGCCGGGGGCGAGACTCCGCGTGCTCAAGCGCCTCGCTCAGAGCAACAAGGCCGCACTCTCGGATTTCTGAACGCATCGGAGGAATGCCGTGCCCCTCATCCATACTCACGTGGACCCGCGCCGCGAGCATCATGCGTTCGGCACCCTCGGCAGCGGCGCCGCCGCGTCGGCGGCGATCGGCCGCTCGGCGCAGGACCTCCCGGTCGTCCTCCGACGGGGGCTCGCGACCAGCCCCACGGAGATGAATCCGCTCAAGGGGGCCTTCGGCGAGGGGCTCGTTCGGCGTCTGCTCCGACAGGGGGCCGGTGTATCCGTCGAGTGGATCGACCCGGTGCGACAGGGGGGCCGGGGGATCGACCTGCTGTGCGTCGAACGAGACGGCGCCGGGAGAGCCGCGTGCGTCCGCGTGTACGAGGTGAAGTTCGGCACCTCCCGCCTGGGTCACACGCGCGACGGCATGCAACTCGGGGAGATGTGGACGTCCCGGCGACTGCGCGAGAACGCGGCCCAACTCCGTGCCCAGGCAGCGCGAGCCTCCGAACCGGGCGCCGCCCGTGCACTGCGCAGACAGGCCGCGGACCTCCTGCGCGCCTCCATGGGCGACTGCCCCACGGAGCGCAACGTCGTGCGCGTTGCAATCCGCGGCGCGAGGTTCCACATCACCGTCGACGGCGGTGGGGGCGCGAGTCCGAGGGAGATCGCGTCCGGCAAGTTCCACCAATTGCCCTCGTGGGCGCAGAAGAGTGTCCGCCAGGGCTTCGAGGAGGCGTTTCGAGGTCACGGTTGTGACGCCCAGGAGGCGCGCCGCCTCGCCCGCGAGGCGTGTCGCAACCCGGAGTTCTTCCGCGGCATGGCGCGCGGACGCCGCTGGACGGCGCGTGCCGGATTGGACCGCCACTCCGCGCACGCCGCCCTCCTGGCGGCCACCTTCGCCGCTGGCCTCCGGGCCCTCTTCGACCTGTGGGCGCACGGTCGGGTGGATTGGCGCGGCGTCGCCATGAGCGGCCTGCTCGGTGCCGCAGCGGGGTTCGCCGGCACCTACGCTGGGGTGCAGACGGTGACCGCACTCACGGCCTCCCAACTCGGTCGCGCACTGTCGGCCAGACTCGTCGCGTCGTCCTTCGGCCGCGTGATCGGCGTCGTCGGCGTCGGGCGGCTGGCGGGAGGGCTGGTCGGGGCGGCCGTGTTCGCGTACGGGGGTGCGCTGCTGGGCCTGTCGGACTGGCGTACGGCGCATCGTTCCATGAGCGCCGCGGTCGTCGGAGCGGGCGCCGGCTTCGGGGCGACGGGGGCGACGTTCGGGATTGCCGTGGTGTTCGGCACGGCAGGAACGGGCACCGCCATCGGGTCTCTCTCTGGGGCTGCCATGGTCAACGCTGCGCTGGCATGGATCGGAGGCGGCACCATCGCGTCGGGCGGCCTCGGCATGGCGGGCGGGCTCCTCATGCTCAGCGGCATCGGCGCCGTCGTGACCTTCGTGGGCGGCGCGGCGGTGAGCGGGATCTACCGATGGCTCGACGAGCGTGAGCGGAGGGCCATGATCGAAGGGCGCATCGAACTCGCGCGGTTCGGCCTGGCATCGTCCTGCTGAAGACGATCCGATCCCGTAAGCTCGCCGTCGTCTCGCAGCGTGCTCGCCGCACGGGACGGTGCGCGACGCCCCTCCGCGTGCGTGGCGTCGTCGACCGGGAGCTTCCGAGCGGCGCGGCGATCACCTCGATGTCGCAGCGCAGGGCGAGGTGGGCAGGCTCGAAGCGGTCACGATCGGGCGCATCGCACCTCCGACACGCCGCAGCTCCCCCAGGCCAGCGCCCTACTCCGCGTCACCCGCGGCGTTGAACACCTCGTCGAGTGTCTTCGCGGTGACCGCGCGAGTGATCCAGTGCTCCAGCGTCCCGGCGTCGGTGCAGTTCATGATCGTCGCCCGCGTCGTGTCGTCGACCGGAAGCTTGCGCGCGGCGAGGACCGCGAGCAGTGACTCAGCCTTCCCGCGGACCTCCCCGATCGCTTCGATGTCACGGCGCAGGGCGAGGTAGGCGGGGCTTGGGGGAATCACGATCGGGTTCATCAGCATCTCCCGGACGATAGCGACCAGGGGGTCGCCGAGCATCGAAATCATCACCTGGACGAGGGTCTCGCGCAACTGGGCGTCGGGGGCGGCCTCGATCACCTCGACGACCGCGCGCACGACCTCCTGCGCGTCGCGCCCGCGCTGATCGTGAACGGCCCACGCCGCGAGCACCGCGAGCTCCGGGCTGCCCGCGGCGAGGAGCTGTTCGACCTCGGCGAGGGTGAGCTGTACGACCACGGGCTCGAGCGCGAGGCGTGTGCCCCCAGGACCGACCACGCGGGCGATCTGGCCGGCCCACGAGGCGACGCTCGCGTCGTGCGTGATCACGATCACGTCGCCCATCGTGCCGCGCGTGTCGAAGAGGACGCCGGCGGCGGCGAGCCAGCGACGCTGCTTGTCGTCGTCGCGCTTGAGCTGCACGTCGACGATGACCCACGGCCCGCGCTCACCCGCGGCCACCAGGACCAGGTCTGGGCGCACTTCGAGGGGGTTCGCGACGCGCAGCGTGGAGTCGGCCGCCTCGACCTTGGAGGGGAGCCCGGGGCGCCCGAGCGTGCGCAACAATAGGTCGAGCAGATCGGGGCGCTGCGCGAGGAGCGCAACCAGGGTCTCGTGCGCGGGGCCGGGCATGCGCCTCGACTACCGCACGCCCCCGCTGAATGCCAGTGACCCGGTGCGGCTGATTCTCTCGCTGCGGGCCTCGCGCTCGGCTAGCCTCGCGTGTGCGAGGGACTCGCTGGTGCTCAAGGCCTACCAACACCACAAGCTCGGGGCCGTGGTTGCCCGGCTCCTCCCCGAGGGCGTGCCTTTGGACAGCGAGCGTTGGCGTGAACTCGTCGCGGGCAGCGAGGACGCTCTTACCGCGTCCGTATTCGAGCGGCTCGCGTACCTGGCACCGTCGCATCTCTGGGAGGTGTTGCGCCGTGCCGCCCTTCCTCTTTCAAGCGCCCCACTCCCCTCCTCGCCGCCGAACTCACCGCAATGGGAGTTCTGGCCCTCCTGGACGCTGCGGTCTGGGACGCCGGGGCCGCGCCGCGTGGAGCCGGACGTCGTGCTCCGCGACGAGACGGGTCGCGTCATGGTGTTCGAGGCGAAGCTCGGCGGCGTGCAGGACGCGCAGCAGTGGGTGCAGGAGGTCTGCGCCGCGCGCGACGAATTTCCGAGCAGCGGGGTGACGCTCTTCGCCGTCGGAGGACTCGACCCGGCCCGCCATCCCGCGCTCGCTGAGGATGCGCGACGGCGATTGGTGGCCCTCGGCGTTCCAATCGAGGGGTTCTACTGCCTTCAGTGGGCGAGGCTTGCGGGCGCGCTTCAGGCGCTCGGCGAGACGGTCTCGCTCCACCCCGGCGAGCGACAACTCGTCGAGGCGCTGGGCGCCGTACTCGCCCCCCACCGCCGCGTGCCCCAATCCATGGCAACCCTGCCCTCCGTGCGGGTGAACGAGGCCGCGCTGGGGGGCTGGCGCCCTGCGGTCCACCGCTCGATGCGCGGCGGCCTCGCGGGCCTGGAGCACACGCCGATCGAGACCCCCGCGAGGACCCTTCTGCGATGGAGTCCGCGATGAACGAACCTGCGCTCGACCTCAAGGCTGCGTTGACCGACGTGCGGCGCGCATTCCGCCTCATCTACGCCTACCAGCGCCGCGTGTCGGACATCCTCGCCGAGGTGTCCGCGGCGCTGGACGCGAACGGGCTGAAGTTCTTCGAGTGGTCGCCACACCTCTTCGGCCCGCCGGCCCGGTCAGGGACCGAGTTCTTCCGCGCCGACCGCTGGGCCTGGGACATGATGCCGGGCTACTCCCCGCGGTGCGAATGGCGCTCGGAGGCCGTGGCGGTGAGCGTCCGGCGCGTGGTCCTGGTGGTGCGTGCCGACAGCGGGTTTCGCACCCAGTACGGGGAACCCGACCCCCAGGATTTCGTGTCCGTGGAGGACGCGACCTCCGACCTCAGGGTTGGCCTCTGGCGCGCGAGCGCGAAGGTCGAGGACTGGGAGATGGCCGTCAAGACGGTTCACGCGCTTCCCGACGTGTTCGACGGCAAGGAGCGCGCGGCGCGCGTCGGGCCCGCCGAGGTAGCTTACCGCCATCTCGCCGTTGAACTCGCGGACCTTCCCGACGCCGCGGCGGTGCGCACGAGGCTGCTCGACCCGCTCACCGCTTGGGCGAAGAGTACCTGACGGCCACCGGATTCGACTCCCACTCGGGCGGCTGGGCGATCACGTCGGATGTGGCTCCCGCCGCGCGGTGTTGGGCGTCGAGGGGGCCAGCGCTCGCCTTCCTCCCAACGTTCGTCCCGAGGGACGAGCCAGCTCCCCCAATGACCTCGGGGGTACTGACGCTCTCCCGCGTTACCTGCTCAGGCACCACTTCGTTGCGGCGCAGGCGCAACGCGAGGATGCTCCCCGGCGATGGGCGCGCTGGCACGCTATCTCGCGGAACAGTTCGAGCGGCACGAGCGTGTGGGCTGGGCCGCGAGGCGCGAGCGCCCGCTGCTGCCGGCGAGCGTCGCGAGGCGCCTCGGCTTCGCCCCTGCGTCGACGTGCTCTTCGAGGGGCCGGGAGGCCGCCGTGTCGCGGTCGAGTTCGAGGTCAGCCGGGCCGACCCGGTCGCCAACCAAGTGAAGTTCCTGCTCGCGCTCGACGAGGGCGTGCTGCGGCCGGACTACGTCATCGTGAGCATGGTGAGCAGCCACGTCGTCCGCGGACGGCGCGCTGTGGCGGCGGCGTTTTCACGGCATTTGAGGGCGAAGGGCGTGTGCGCGTTCCAGGCCTCGCTCCTGCCCTTCGAGGGGCCTGACGTGCTGCGCACCCTCAACCAGTCGCCCGTCGATACCCTCGCCGGCCGCGCGTTGCCCGTGCGCGAGGAGATCGAGCGGGTGTTCTCGATCGTCGAGCCGTGCGGCGAGTCCGCGAGGCACCGGATCCACTTCGCGGGCGACGTGACGGACGTGGTCGCGAACCTCTGGGTTTTCCACGCCCGCCAGCCGGTGACGCGAAGTGGTGACGAGTCACCAATAACACCGCCGAAGAGGCGGGTTCGCGCTGCCCGAACTTCACATTCCCCGCCAGATTCCGCTGCATCCGACGGCCACCGCGAATTCGAATCCCTCTCCCCGAACCTTCGAAGACCTCAAGAGTGCTGCGCGGACGCGTCGTCACGACCGCCGGGCCCCGCGTCGAAGCGCGTAGTGCTACCGTCGGCGCCTCATGGGCTGGGCTTCGGGACACATCGCGCGGTTGCAGAAGGGCGAGACGGTGTCGTTCCGCCCGCGGGGCGACTCCATGCAGGGGCGCATCGAGTCGGGCCAGCTCTGCACCGTGGCGCCCGTCGAGGCCGCGACGTTGCAGCCCGGCGACATCGCGCTCTGCCGCGTGCGCGGCGCCGAGTACCTGCACCTCGTGAAGGCCGTGCAGGGCGAGCGCTTCCTGATCGGCAACAACCGCGGACACATCAACGGGTGGGTCGCCGCGCGCGCCATCTTCGGACGCTGTGTCGCCGTCGAGTAGGGCCATGCCGCGCCGCCTCTTCGCGCTCGCGGGACTGGCCCTCCTGCCGACCCTTTCGGCGTGGGCGCAGCCGCGGCGCGTGCCCGAGGCGCGCGTGGTCGCCGAGCTGATCGAAGCGGGGCCGCGTACGCCTCACTGCGGGGGGATGCACTTCCTCGTGCCGATGCGCTATCGCGTGGTCGCGGTGGAGCGTGGCGCCCTCACCGCGTCGCAGGTGATCGATGTCGTGGTGAGCTGCCCGGAGCTATCGCGCGTGCGCTTCGTGGCGGGCGAGCGCCACCGCCTCGCGCTGGCCTCACGGCGGCCGTGGACCACGGGCGCGCTGGTGCCGTGGCCCGGCCACCCGGCGCCCGCGCGCTGGTGGTGGGCGACCGCGGTCACCGCGGCGTGACCCGACGCGACGGCGCGCACCACGGCGCGGTTGACGCGCCCGCACC
>JBDHVF010000023.1:0-25747 GCA_039809605.1 Polyangiales bacterium
CGCTATCCGCATCGCCCCCGCCGACGACGGCGCCGAGAACGAGGAGGGGCACGACCCTCACCCCGCGAACCATTCGATGACTCATCGTGACGATGACCTCCGAGCGATCGACGCGACCGCTCGGAGGCGTAGGTCGAGGGCTCGCGGTTTCGTGACGGGGCCACGTGAGAGAGACGGGGCCGGTCTTGGGGCGCCTGCGAGAGAGCACGGCGGGAGGGCATCCCGCTCAGGCACGCCGTCACGGCTCCGAGGGGGTGGTCGGGGGCGGCAGGTCGTCGGGCGGCACCGCGCTCGTGATGCGGCGACGAGCGAAGACGGGCCGAGCGCGAAGGCGGGCGCGTTCGAGGCGCTTCCGGTGGAGCGGCGATGCGGCCTCGCCCCGGTCGCGGCGCGCGACCTCCGCGTTGAACGTCTCCTGATCGCGCGGCAGGAGTTCGGCACAGGCACACCTCGTACGCTCGTGCCAGTCCGTCCGCGCCCGCTCCTCGACCTCAGCATGGAGTCCGTGGTCGGGCGAAGCCCCTGCATCTGCTTCCGCGAACTCGATCTGGTGCCGGGCGTACGCCTCGACCTCCTCATCGAAAGTGGCGTGGTCGATGCGGCCGCCGTGCCGGCGCAGGACGAACGCCGAGCACACCGACCAGCGGTAGAGCCACGCGTGCATCACGACGGGCGGCACGAATGCGGGGCCCATCGCGCGGCGCACGAGAAGGAGGAGGGCCTCCTGCACGGCGTCCTTCGCGATGTCGCCGAAGCCGCGCCGGGTGACGTGGCGCACGGCACGCGAGTAGGACTTCATGGCCTCGCGGGCCAGCGCTTCGACCGTCGCGTTGCGCGTGGCCGTGACGGTGCTCATGAGCGCGCGCTCCGGCGCACCGGAGGGCGTGTCGTTCGTTTCGTTCCGCGCCTCTGCGTGGCCGGCGAACGCTGGCGTGGTGACCGTGGAATCCGAGTGCATGTAACCTCCATGACCGATCGCCTCCGCGGGATGGACCTTCGCACCGTGCAAAGTGCCCCTCCCCACGGGCATGACTTCTGCGTGGCAACTCACCGAACCGAGAGGGGCTCCACGGCAGTCCAGCAGTGGACCGATCGAGCGACTCGACGCGGGATGAGCCGCTTGAACGCGTACGGACCCCCGCGCTCTCACAGCTCCCCCTCGGGCCACTCGTCGAGGAACGCGAGGGCCTCTCGGAGCGTGAGGCCAGCCCGCGCCTCGCGCTCCAGCGCGAGCCGGAACACCTCGCGCTGGATGAGCGAGGAGTCGAGCTCCTCGTCGTCCTTGCTCTCGCCGTCGTGCTTCGTGGGAACCACCGCGAACTCCCTTCGCGACCATCGCTCTCGCACCTCGCGAGGCGGCGGCGTGTCGCGAAGTGATACCTACCGCCGCGAACCCATCCGGATCGTGAGAAGGTTCGTGACTTCGTGACGGGCCGCGGTCCCCTCGTCTTTACGTGCTCCCGTGCCTCGGGCACGCTTGTGATGATCCGTTATGCTCATCGACCCGATCACGCGCGGGCTCCTCGCGAGCGCCGATCCGCGCGAGCGAAGGCGTGGCGTCGAGCGCGTGCTCGAAGTTGCACGCCGCGAGCGCACGCACGCGAGCGAGCTGCTCTCGGAGGCAGCGCAGGCGCTCGAAGCGCTGCCGGACTGGCCGCTCGTGCTCGCGTTGACCGAGGAGGCGTCCGTGTTCGACCTTCCCGACGGCGCATTCGCCGAATGGCTCGCCCGCAAGGCGTGGTGCCTCTTCTGGTTGAACCGTGCCGACGAGGCGCAGGAGGTGCTCGCGAACGTGCGGGACCTCGCCGAGCGACACGGGACGCCGGCCGTGCGCCTCCGGGTCTACCTCATCTCGGGCTACGTCATGGATGTGCGTGGCGCCCACGCGCAGGCGCTCGCCTGGTACACGAAGGCCCTCACGGTGGCCGACGACGCGATGCGCCCGCATGTGCTCGTCGAGGTCGGCACGTCGTATTCAAAGCAAGGGGCGCTCGCGGAAGCGCTCGCACGGTTCGAGGAGGCGCTCGCGTTGCTTCGCCCGGGAGACACCGCGCACGAACACCTGCGCGTGCACCTCCTGTCGCGCTCGGCCGTGGCCTACGAGCTCCTCTCCGACTTCACGGAGGCGCTGCGCCGCCACGACGCGGCGCTCGCCGTAGCCCGCACCCTCAGGAGTCACGAGCTCGAATTCACGTGCCTGTCGCGTCGCTTCCGGACCGAGCTCGCGTGCCGCGACTTCCCCGCGGCCAGGGCAGACCTCGCGGCCATGGAGGCGCTCGCGCCCAAGGCGCGCCGCGGGATGCTCCATGTGACCCACGATCGGGCGCGGCTCCATCGTGCAGAGGGGGCCTGGCCAGAGGCCCTCGCGGCGTACCGTGGGTGCGTCGCGATGCTCCCCGAGGCGCCCGCGATCGTCTCGACCTACAGCGACATCTGGAGCGAGATCCTCGACGGCGTTGAGGTCTGCCTCGTCCGCCTCAGGGCGCCCGGGGCCGACGCGGTGCGCGAGGCACAGTCGGACCTCGCGACGGTGCGCGAGCGAAGCGACATCTACTCCGGGCAAGCCGTGGCGCTCGAAGAGCGCCGGGCACGGGCCGCGGCTTCGACCGAGCGCGTCCGCGAGATGCTGCGGGCTCACGAGCGGCGCTCCTTCGTCGCCGCGGGGTACCGGTTCGATCTCGACGCCTGCACCGCGGTGAAGGTAGGGCAAGGCGGACCCGGCGTTGAGAAACGCCTCGACGCAATGGAGTGCCTGCTCCTCGCCTTCCTTCATGGCGCTCCCGGCCGGGCCGCGAGCACGAACGCCATCAAGAAGTACTTCCAAGCCCACGGCCACCCGTCACTCACACCTGACGCGCTCCGGCAGATGGTCTCACGCCTCAAGAAGAAACTTGCCCTCGGCCGCCACGAACTCCTCACCGGCAAGCGCGGCGAGCTTGGTGGTGGCTACACGCTGCTGGTTAACGAGCCCTGAGGCTTACGTGGTTCCCAATCCTTCAATCGAGCACCAAAGCATGGAGCTCACAGGTGTAGCCCAATACGATGTTGCCAAGAATCACGGACAAGTCACATCCAGCGCGAATCGACGGAAGCTATCCCGAGTTCCGTAAGAACCGCAGGTGTCTTCCGGGCAAGCGCCTGCATCACACAGCGCATAGCGCCCGGTGAAGTCGAACTCCGTAGTGCCGGGCCCCAAGATCCGAACATTGAAAAAGAACAGTTCGGTCCCCCGAGTCTGGAGACACCCATCGGAACGGGTGCAGTTCGATTTGAGGGGCGCGGGGTGATGAACCATCAGGCGGCCTCGGCAGCGGGGTAGTTGCGACGATGTTCCTCGCGCAGGTGGAAGTCCCAGTACTCGTCCCAGTCGCCGCTGCTCCAGACCGAGCGGAGCTTGAGCACAGCTTCGCCTCCGTCGAGCCCCCAACAGGCGCCGGTGATCCCCAGCCGGTCCTGCACCAGATGGCGGCACGCCCCTTCGATCACCCCGGTCGCAATGGGCATCCCCGCACGCAGGTACGCCCCGTAGTCCAGGTGCGCGGCGTTCCGTTCAAGGTAGCCCACCGCGTCGTCGACGGCCTTTCGCTCGTCTCCGCGGAGCTTGAGCAGGGTCGCCGACTGGCGCAGCCCCGAGATCACGAAGTGCGCCGGCCGCGTCATCAGGCGCATCAGGTGATCGCGGACCCAGGTCTCACGGACGCCGTCGTCCCCCAACGACAGCAGCTTCGAGAGCTTCCAGAGGTAGTGCAGCACGTGGATCACATCCACGATGATCGTCAGCGCGATCCCCAGTTTCGTCGCCGTCTCGGTGATGTGCTGCAACTGGCTGATCGAGCCGTCCACGAGCATCACGCGGGGACGCACTCGCGACGGGTCGCGGCGATCCGCTTCCGCGAAGACCTCCTCGATCCGCTCGCGCGAGCTCTGCACCAGACTCGCGCGGACGCGCTTGTTCGTTGGGCGCGGCAGATCCTTGCGAGGTCCTTCGTCGCGCGCCCTCTTCTGGGGTTTCCCGGTGCGAGGCGCCGTCAGGTCGCGCAGGATGTCTTGAGGCGTGCGCACGCGCGGCTCCTGCTCCCAGTTGGCCGTCACGACCGCCATGCGACGGTCGTGGCTGCGCGCCTGACGCTGCGCCATGGGGTCGCCCTTGATCGCCGTCGCGGTCTGCTCCTCGGCACGTTTGCGCGTCTCCTCGCGCAGTCCCTCGGGACGCATGCGTACGCCCTTGGCGTCGGCGCTCATCACCTCCAGCAGCGTCCTCGGCGAGGCCGCATCGGGGCTGGGGTGCGAGCGCTGCGCGTAGAACGCATCCACGTCCACCGCGCCGCCCTGCACCAGTTGCAGCAGCGGGCGATGGGGAATGTGGCCCGCCGTCTGCCGGTCGATGACCTCGCCGACGTGAGCGTAGGACGCACCGACGACGTTCAACATCGCCTGCTCCTGCAAGGGCGCCGAGTACAGCCGCCGCGGCAGCGCGAGTCGACCGTCGGCCGGCATCGCTGCATCCCTGGCCGCCCCCGTGAGGCGAACCCCACGTCGCGGCGGAGGAGCCGTCGCGGCGCGCGGCCGAACCCGCCGCGGCGTGAGGGCCGCGCGGCGAACCTGCACACGGCCGAAGAGCGTCTCCAGGGCGCGCTTGCGGGTGCGGACCTCGACGCCGTCGGGGGGCGCGACGCGCAGTGCTTCGCGCTCGCGCCGGTGCCGCTGGTCGATGTGCCCCTGATAGGCCGCCCGCAGGATCTCGTTGCCACGCTCTCGGAGCCCCTCCTCGAGGACGCGATGATCGGCGTCGTGGGCGCTCGCCCCGAGCCAGATGAGCATCTCGCTGAACAGCGCGTGAGCTCGCTCGAAGGGGTCGCGCGCCGAGTCGTGCTGTGGTGTAGTCGTCATCGCGGGGTCTCCGGGGTCCGGGCAGGTGGTACTTCCCAGGTACCTGGAGCTCCGCTCCTTGTCATCCGATCAGGTCGCCGCCCCCACACAGCCCGCGCCCCTCAAATCGAACTGCACCCCATCGGAACTGTCAAACCCATCGGTGACTTCCACGCTCGTGCCTGTCGAGCGCGAGATCGATCCATTCGTGAAGTGGATCGAGCGCGTGCTGCTGGAGTTCACCAGACGCAGGTTGCAACTCACCTCTGTGCCGACCGCCGCCGATCCCGAGGGCCCCTCCATGGTGAAGAACGATGTGCCACCGGTATCTCGAAAGGTATAGCGGCACGTCCTCGGCCCGCAGACCCCGTCCTCGTCCGTCGCCCCGTCGCAGTCGTCATCCAAACCATTGCAGATCTCTGCCGTCGGCGATCTCACCGCAGTACACGCATCCCAGCCGCCGCTGGAGTTACAGCTCTGCCGCCCTTCGGCGCAGATGCCCGACCGACCGCTACCACAACTCATAGTTGCCCCGGGCGCACACGTGAGTGATGCGCAGGTGGGAACCACACCCTCACAGCGTTCCGAGGCGCCGCAACGCCGCACGAGAACCCAGGCATCAGCGGTCGCAGCTCCCGAGCAGTCCGAGCCTGCCCCCGAACACATCGTGCGAACCCGACGTTGCTCGATGGCTCCCCCGATCGCGCCGTTGCACCGCGTCTCTGTTCGTTCTGCGCAGGACGCCGTGGCTGGGCGAAGGTTGCAGCCGTCGCAGCACACGCCAGATGCGCAGGCGCATGCAGGACGGCAGACCCCGTCCTCGTCCGTCGCCCCGTCGCAGTCGTCGTCCTGCCCATTGCACGCCTCGGAGCGGGGCGATCCGGCGAGACAGCCACCCCACGTCCCAGAACTGTCACAGGTACGCCTCCCGGAGGCGCACGCGCCGCGCGCGTCGGCAACGCATGCCTCCGTGCTTCGCGGGGTGCATGCACAGCGGCAATCCCGCGAGCAACTCCCGCAGTTCTCCGCCGCGTCGCAACGGCCGTCGCCACAGACCGAGGCGCGCGGCTGGACGTTCACGAGGCGGGCGGCCGCGGCGCAGCGACCGTCGGGCGCACAGCGCGGGTCCTCATGATAGACCGTCCAGCGGTACTCTCCGGCTGCGAGCGCCATCGTGCGCCGCCCACCCGAGGCCGGCTCGAACTGAACAGGACCGTCCTCGATGCCGCTGCACCCGGGCGTGAGGCAGCGTCGCCAGGTGAAGACCAATGGATCCGGAGCCCCGTTGTTCTCCCAGACGTAGGTGACGTTGGCACCTTCGCCAATCGGCGCGTTGTTCGGAGGTGCCACGAGCACAGGGCGCGAAGGCGCCCCCGACGACGAGCACTGCGGCAGCGCCGCAATGCGCTGGGCCCAGGGCGTAAACGGCTGCCACCCCGCTGATGTGGGCTCGTAGCCCCCAAGCGTGGCAGCACTATTCATAGAGAGCGTCCGGCCGTCGGTGGTCACCTGGACGTGAAGGTGTGTGAAGAAACCGGTCTGCGAGCAGTCCGCGACGACGCCAATGCGCTCGCCCCGGTTCACCACCTGCCCCGCCCGGGGAAGTGCGGTGGGGTCGAGATGTCCATAGGCGATCGTGACCGTCACCCCGGCGACGGTCACGTTTTGATAGACGAGTCCACCCCAGTTGGTGGCACAGCCCGTACGGTCGCAACACACCCGTCCATCCGGACGGCGGTTGTCGCTATACGTCACCGGGCCCGTCGCCACCGCGTAGACCGGCGTGCCGGGCCCAGCGACGGAGTCCTCGCCGAGGTGAAGCCCACCGTATGCCGGGACGTTCTCCTCCCAACCATACGGGGAGTAGTCGTCAAGGGGCGCACGCACGCAGGAGTTCCCCGGAATCGCCGTCGAGGCGCCGCCGCCCGTTCTCGTCGTCGGCGTTTGAGGTGGTCCTCGAAACTGGCTCTCGCTACTCGAAGGCGCTGTCGCATCTTCGCTCGCCGCATGCGCCGCACAGATCCCGTCTCGACACATGAGAGGTGAGTCACACTCGCCATCTGTCGTGCAGGACGCTCCGATATTCGACGGCGACGAGGTGACGCAGGCCACGATGCTCACGATGAACGGCAAAAGCCATCCAAGTTCCCGCCAACCGTCTCGATTGCCCGCTCTTGCCAGGTGATCGGTCGTGAGGCTCATGTTCGTGTTCCCTCGCGCTCTCCGTATATCGAACGAAGCCAAAACGTCTGAGCGAAGCGAAGTCGATCTCGTATGACGCTCAGATGGTGTGACTGTTGTCTCGTCCCTCTACTGCCATATCTGATCTACGGCCCTTCGCACGGAAGATCGGGCATCCCAGTCGCGACGACGCGCCCACCCGCGATGCGCACCTGCCCGTGGTGCCCAAGCGTGGTCCTTCCGGTCGCGTCATGATTCCGCCGCGTCATGCTGCACGCCACATCAACGCTCGACACGGCCGTGCTCCCGTTCATGTACCGCCAGCGGGCCCGCTTCCGGATGAGGATCGCGGTGCCGTACGTCGGCTCGACCGGCGCCCAGCGGTCATCGATCATCCACTCACCCGATGGGAGTTGAACATTGAATTGGCGGTTGAGCTGGCAGTTATGCTGCACCTCGCTCCCCCGGAAACGCCACGTCATTGTGGCGCCGCTCAAGGTGCCGCGCTCTCCTTCGGTCCAGGGGCTCCCCGCGCGCAGGTCATGGCTCAAGGTGCAGCCAACGCAGTCGTCCACGACGAGTTCGAGGTCGTAGTGGTCGAGGTCGCAGAAGTCGCGGTACCCGGCGAACTCGAGCCGCGACACGATGCAGGACCCACCGCGCGCGTCCCCGGCGTTGGGAGGCCAGATGCCGGAGTTCATGCACTGGAGCCAGCCATTGCAATTCTGGAGACCCTCACGAATGGTCGTGAAGTCCCCCACGGTCGCCATCAGTGGGATCAGGACCTCGTGCCACCGACCGGGGCCTGTCGTTGAGGGAACGTGCACCCCGCCTACGTCTCGGTCTGGGTCAGCAGAAGGGGTGCAGTCGACCCCCGGGCGCGCAGTCACATCCTGTCCAGCCGGGAGGTAGAACTGCGCATAGAGGTAGACGTTCGAGCCGACCCGGAACGCGGGTCGGCTCGGCTCGTAGGGCCAGACGGCGACGTTGTAGCCGTAGGCGCCAGGACTCCCCGGCGGAACGGTGAGCTGGATGCCAATGCCCGGGGTGGCGCGGCACGTCGGCATTCCCGGAGAGACCTCTCGGTCACGGGGGCAGATGCACGACGCTCCGGTCGCCGGGTCCGGGTTCCAGGTGCAGACGTACTCCTTGTAGCAGTCGTAGTAGCCGCCTGAGGCATTGTAGGGGCAGAAGTAGTTCGCGCTCAGGAAGCCCGAACGCGTGCTCTCGGTGGCATGGCGCTCCACATCAAACTCGAAGCCTGGCGGAGCGCACATGGGGTACGGGTCCGAGGGGTGATTCGAGCACCGCGTGCAGGTGTCGGGCCCCGTGAAGTCGTAGGTGCGGTGGTAGGTGACATCCGTCGGGATGCGGGAGTTCAACATCGGCGCGGGAGGACGAGGAACGCCATCGGAAGGGACATCCATCACGTCCACGGTAGTACCAGCATCCACGCCAACTTCGGGGCGGGCGGCAGTATCAACGCCCATGTCCACCGCGTCGAAACGGGCTCCGGTGTCGACACCCGCGTCAGGTCGAGCGGGCGCATCAATCCCGGCATCCAGGGTGCTCGCGATATCGGGCCGACCGGTGTCCATGACGATTGCGGCGTCGGGCCTCACGTCCGGCGCGGTTGCATCCGCGACAGCTGCGTCAACACGAACGCTCGCGTCGAGGGCAGCAGCGCGTGGTACGCAACGATGAGTGTCCCAGAAACAGGTCGTGCCCGCGGGACAGTGAGTGCCGAGAGCACAATACGTGCAGGCCCTGCCCGCGCAGTCCGGGTCGTCGCAGTCGGTCAACGTGTCACAATCATTATCGAGAGTGTCCAGGCAGTCCGCCTCTGTCGGAGGGCACTGCGTCGGGACGAGTCCGACCGCGTTTGCCACGAACCGCGCGCCTCTCAACGCACGACCAAGCCCCAGCGGTGGAACTGGGTTGACCGGGCTTCCAGGTGCTCCGACGCCTTGCACATACAACTGTGCCGAGCTTCCACCATCCAGTACGATCGCGTCTGTTACACCGAAGGATCTGAAGACGGGAGCAAGGTCTCCGGGCTGCGCGCCCCGCTGCCCACTAGTCAGTTCCTGATGACTGGAGATGATCACGACCCGATCCGGCCCGTATCCTATCGAGGAGCGCGGTCGGTCCTCGTCGATCCTAACGGGACAGTTCATCGTGGGATTGTCGTTCCTGTTGCCTTGCAACACGCACCAGCCCGAGCCGATCGCGTAATGCAGGTATGGCTGGTTCTCAGGCCTATCGCGTTCGGATGCCCGAAACATCTTCAGGTCGAGCCTCGGACCGCCAGCCGCGAAGCCCATGATCCATTCCCGGTCGTGTTCCGGTGGGACACGCATGTTGCCGTTCAAGTAGACGCTGTAGAGCGGGATCGCTCCCTCGCCCTCCTCGAGTCCCTGCGGAACTCGGGATGGGAGTTCATGCCCGAGAACTGACCGGTTGAAGAAACTGCCGTTCACGGCGACGAGTGCGGGAGGAATACTCGTGACCGCGAGGTGTGTGACACGGTGCGTGCGAAACTCCCTTGAGCGCCCCGTCTCGTCCGCGAGCACCCGCAACTCGTAGCCCTGCCGGTTGTCACGGTCGATGACGACGATGTGCATCGGCGTCTGCGTGTCGTTATAGAAACAGTAGCGGACGTTGGGTGCGACCACTTGATTACAGGTCGCGGGCGTGGGCTGCGCAGGCGCGGGGCGAGCCGCCGATACCAGCGACAATCCAATTACGAAGACGACCGATCCTGCTGTGACTCGCACGAGAAGACCCTCCGCGACAATGATCTAGGAGCTAGTACGTGATGCCCACCTTGCCCGGCGTGAAGTGAACGTAGAGCGAGGTCACAGCCTCGCCTGGTGGATGTCGGGTCGGGCGAAACTCGACACGGTCATCCCAGATGCCGCCGAACTCGTAGGTCCGGAGCCAGGCAGCAATCTCGCGCATGTCCTGACGTGACAACGCGTTGACCAACTCGGGGTCGGGTTGTTTGACGGACAACATGGACCGAACCGCACTCACGTCGCCCCGATCAAGCGCGTTGATGAACGCGTGAAACCGTTCCTCTGCGGCCGGACGGAAGTTCTCCCGCGCGGGAATGGCGGCGTTTTCCGTCGCCGCATCCCCTCCAGTGGGCAGCCTTGTGACGCACCCCACACCGAAAACCGTCGCACCCAGGAGCCCAAGCGCAAGCAAGATTGAGACCCGTTTTGATGGGAGGATGTTCATAGATACCTCGACCACGGGGGAGTTGGGGGTCACCCCTGCGAACACCAAGGGTTCTGGCGTAAAAGCAAAGAATACTGCTCAGAATCTTCTTGCATGCTCTCACCACGCCCGAAAAGGGTCAAGACACTCCAGAGGGCATCCTGAGGTCCCCAAAGACCCACCCGTGACCTGATCGCGCGGTCAGCGGATTGTCCAGAAACGTGAAGGGCGCCCGGCTTCCGAGGGGAAGCCGGGCGCAAGGGAAGCGAAAACCGCGTGTCACGCCGACGCGTTGGCGGGCGTCGCGGCGAGGTAGTCCCCCGCGAGGCGCTCCATGGCGAAGCGCACGTCGGGGTCCTTGTTCGTCTCGTGGGCGACGAGAGTGATGGCCTGCACCACGCCGAAGCGCGTGAGGTCGCCGTCGCGCAGCACGACGCGCTGGGCTTCCTCCATGAGGGCCTTCGGCACCTCCGCGGAGTCGCCGAGGATCGCCTCGACCGCGTCGTCCGGGTGGGGCACCTGGATCGCGCGGGCGCTCTGCATCCAGGCGAAGGAGACCTGCCAGCGCTCGGGCAGGCGCCCCACGGCGATGACGAGCGCGGCGGCGAGCTGGTCGTCCTCGATCGCGCGGTGGGTGCGGTAGAGGGAGCGCTTCCCGCCAACGCGCACCATGAGACCGTTGGTGCAGACGAGCCGCAGCCAGTGGTCGTCGAGCGAGAGGGCGCTCGCCCCGACCTCGGAGTTCCTGAGGTGGAACCCCGGGTGGAGGAGGTCGCCCTGCCCGTCGAGGTCGAAGCCCTCGACGTGGACGGCGGTGTAGTGGGTCGTCGAGTCGGTGAACACGACGGAGGTGAAGCGGTACTCGTCGACGAGCCCCTTCATCATCGTGTGCATGCGCTCGAAGATGCGGGCGTCGTCGATCGGCGTGAAGGTCGGCGCGAGGAAGGCGCGGGCGATGCCGTCGGCCTTCCCGTCGCGGTCGGTCCACGCGCGGATCTTCTTCTCGCCCGGGGTGCGGGCGAAGCGGCGGTTGACCTCCTCGGCGCGCTCCTCGCCCGATGCGGACTGGAACCAGCGGTCCCAGCGCAGGCCGAGCATCGAGGCGAGCTGGCGGCGCGCGTGGTCGTTGATGCGGTAGCGCATGCCGCCGGGGAGCTCGATCGAGCCCTCGGGCGTCATCTTGAGGTCGGCGACGTGCACCACCCGGTCGGGCAGCATCTCGTCGGCCCTCTGCATCACGTCGTTGTAGACGGACGAGAACGGGAGGCCGCGCGGCCCGCCGGTCGGGGGCGGAGGCGGCGGCGAGGCGGGCGCGGGCGCCACGTGGGCGAGCGCGGACGACGTGACGGGGACGATAGCAGCGTTCATTGAAGCCTCGGCTTCTGCCGGCGAACACGCGGGGCGCGGAAGTGCGCCCGAGGGTCGGTTCGCAGACAGAAGGGAGGTGGAGAGCCCGGAGGTGGGCCGCAGACGCGGCTCGGGGCTCTCCTTCTGGAAGTTGCGCGGAGCGAAACGCTCACGCGCTCTCGGCCGTGAGGCCGTAGCGGCGGATGCGCTCGCGGAGCGTCGAGCGCGCCATCCCGAGCCGACGGGCGGCGGGCGCGATGCGGCCGCCCTCGGCCTGGAGCACGGCCCGAATGGTGGCCGCAGTCGCTCCCTCACGGATCTCGCGCCGTGCGTTGGGCTCCTCGGCGAGAGCCGCGACGACATCGGCGTCCGTGAGGGTGAGTGCGTCCGTCTGTGCGGCGGCGCGGCGGAGCACGTTCATGAGCTGGCGGACGTTCCCAGGCCAGCCATACGACCTGAGCTGCATGAGGGCCTCGGGCGTGAGGCACCGCTCCCCCACCTCGCTCCGAAGTCGAAGGAGGAGGTCGGCCGCGAGGGCGGGCACATCATCCACGCGGAACCGGAGCGGCGGGATGCGCAGTACGAGGGCGTGCAGGCGGTAGTAAAGGTCCTCGCGGAAGTCGCCGCGCACGACCATCGCCGCGAGGTCTCGGTGGGTCGCGACGACGAGCCGCACGTTCACCGGGCGGTTGCGTTCAGCGCCGAGTGGTCGGACCTCGCGCGTCTCGAGGACGCGGAGGAGCGACGCCTGCGCTTCGAGCGAGAGCTCGCCCACCTCGTCGAGGAAGAGCGTTCCCCCGTCGGCCTGCTCGAAGAGCCCGCGGCGACGCACCTGGGCGCCGGTGAAAGCACCGCGCTCGCAGCCGAAGAGCTCGCTCTGGAGGAGGGTCTCGGGCACCGCCGCGACGTTCGCGGCGACGAAGAGGCGCTTCGACCGAGGCGAGAGCTGGTGCACCGCACGGGCGACGAGCTCCTTGCCCGTACCGGTCTCGCCGAGGATCACGACGGTCGCGGTCGTCCGGGCGAAGCGCGCGAGCTGGTCGCGGAGGAGCCGCATCGAGGGCGCGCGCCCGACGATGCCGGTCACGCGCTCGCGCGTGGCGTCGCGCTCGGCGAGCGCGGGTTCGGGCGGATGCGGGACGTACGCGAGCGCGAGCTCACGAACGCCCGACGCGGGTTCGTTCATCGAGAACTCCTGGGCTGTTCGGGTGGATCGGGAGGGATCGAGCGCGCGGGCGCTCACCGCCACGATACCGGCCGAACCTCGGGAGGTAAGGCCGGTTGGAGCGCCCTGGTATCCACAGTCGGACTATTGCAACGGCAGTCGCAGGTTCATCCCCGGCATCGATGCACGACGGCTCGCCCCGGTGGGAGCGACACCGAGTTCGCACGCGATCTCCTCCTCTACCAGCGCGCGCGGTCGGCCGTACCGCTCACCGCTGATCGCGCGGATCGTGCCCGCGCGGCCCACGAGTTCCGCCTCGGGCGCGAGCGTCGTCGCCGTGAATGCTCGCGTGGAGACGCCCTCGACGGTGAGGCGGAGCGCGACTTGATGCCGGGCGAGTCGCACAAGATCCTCGGACCCCACCTCCGGCGTGAACTCCCTGCCGATCTCGTCGGCGTCGTCGGCGCCGAGACGGAACGCAACGAGCGTCCCCGCGTTTCCGAGGAGCGCAGCGCGCAGCCCCTCGTCCAGTTGCGCGAGGTACTGGTGCGAAAGCACGAGCCCGAGGCCGTACTTCCGGCTCTCGGCGAGGAGCTCAGCAAACGACTCCGACACGAACGAGGCGAACTCGTCGATGACGAGCGTGAAGGGGTTTCGCGCTGCGGGCGGCATGGCCGCGCGGGCGTACGCCGCGAGCTGGAAGCTGCTGGTGAGCACGGCGCCGAGCATCGCGCTCGCGTCCTCGCCGATGCACCCCTTCGCGACGTTCGCGACGAAGATGCGACGGTTGTCCATGATCTCGCGCGCCGTGACCGTGCTCCGCTTCTGGCCGAGGATGCCGCGGAGCACCGGCGAGGTCAGCACCGCCGCGACCTTGTTCTGCACCGGCGCCACGACCTCGGCCGCGAAGCTCGCGCCGTACGCCGGGAACTCGCGCGTCCAGTAGAAGCGCACGAGCGGGTCTCGCACGCGCGCAACGACGCGCTCGCGGTAGCTCTCCTCGACGAGCATGCGCACGACGCCGAGGAGCGTGGCCCCGTCGGTGTCGAGGAGCGCGAGGAGCGTGTTCCGAAACACGTGCTCGAGGCGCGGCCCCCAGAACTCGTGGAACACCTTGCGGAAGGTCGCGAGCACGCCCGAGGCGACGAGCGGACGCGTGCGCGCATCGCGGCATTCGAGCGGGTTCCAGCCGAGCGGGCGCTCCACGTCCGCGGCGTCGAGAAGCACGACCTCGTTCAGTCGGTGTGACGGGATGAGGTCGAGCACGCGCTCCGCGAGGTCGCCGTGCGGGTCGATCAAGGCACAGCCCTCCCCGCGCCGGATGAGGCCCGTGAGGAGGTGTTCGAGGAGCACGCTCTTCCCCATGCCCGTCTTCCCGAGCACCCAGACGTGCCGCAGGAGATCCGCGGGCAGGATGCCGAAGACACGCCCACGCAACCGCCGGTGATCGACGGCGGCGAATGAGAGTGGGCGTTCGGGAAGGAAGGGCATGGGGACGAAGACCCGCTCCCATCGAGGGAGCGGGTGGATGAACTGTCGGGTACGCCCTCCTGCGCCTCTCGCACGCGAGGCACTGCCCCCATCATGGAGAGACCGCGGCCACGGACAGTGCGCGAGCCGCGACGGGCCCATCGTGTGGTGGCGACGGGGCCCGGCAGGAGGGCGCGGTCAGCGCGGGAAGAGCGGGCGCGGCTCGTCGTCCCCCGCTCTGCCGACGCGAGCAACCGCCGCGAGGAATCGTTCGGGGGCGACGACATCAACCGCCCCATGCGGCAGGAACCAGTGAAGGCCCGAGCCGCGTCCGTCGATCGCCTCGACAGCGAGTTCACGCAGTCGTGCGAAGCGGCGGGGCGCCGGTGCGATGGTGAGGACGCGCGTGGCCGTGAGGCCGAAGCGGCGGGCGGGGCCGCCCTCGGACCACCATGCGTGGTAGCCGTGGAACTTCTGGCGCATGGTCTTCGCGGACACCGTGCCCATGTCGATCTCGACGAGAAGGCCCGAGCGCTCGCCGTGGTGTTCGACGACGGCGAGCGCGTCGGCAACGAGAGGCACACGGATGACGCGCCCCTTCTCGGCGAGGTGGGTCACGTCGGCGATGCGCTCGCGCGCGGTCTGCCACGAAAGGAGGCGGAGCGTGCCGCGGGCGTCGAGCAGGTGAAGTACGAGGGCGAGTTCGTTCACGAAAAGTTCATGGGCGAGCGTCATGGAGCTGCGGAGGGGCCGGGTGACGTGGCGGGCACTCGTGTCGCTTTCGGCCGAGAGGCACGCGAGCCCGGCGCGCGTGAGCGCGAACGCGGGTGATCCTGGTGTCGCGAGCGCGAGGGTCGTCGGCGTGAGCGTCTGGAGGACACCCTCGGCGACGAGCGCACTCATCGCGGGCGCGACCTCGCTCTCTTCGAGTCCGAGGACGGCCGCGAGCTGGCGAGCCGTCAGGAAGCGGTGTCGAGCGAGGAGTTCAAGCGCGCCCGTGGCCCACGGCGGGCGCGGCGCGAGCAGGTTGTCTTGGAGCATAGTGGCGGGGTGGGAGCGGATGATGAAGGAGCACGGCCAGCGCGAGTCGGAGGGCGTAGAGCTGCGGCTCGCGGTCGTGCGAGGCGGCGAGGTGGTGGAGTTCGGGGTAGGCGCGGGAGAGATCCGCGGAGGACGGTAGCGGCGCGCGGCGCCCGAGCTCCTCGGGTGCAAGCACGAGGGCCGGGAGCCCGCGACGGGCGGCGGTGGCGAGCCCGATACGGAGACCACGGGGCGCCCGCGGGGCGCCCCGACAAACGACGACAACGTGGGAAGGTCGTACCTGGAGGAGGAGGCGCTGGAGGGCCTGGGAGAGGGCGCGGCGGGGCAGCTCTCCGAGGCCACGTACCTCCCAGGCGTCGAGCGCGGCGTACGGGACGGGAGTGGTCGTCGCGTCGAGGAGAAGCACCCTCGGATCACGACGAACGGGGCGAGGTTCAAGCATAGGGGTGAGGTGCGGCGAGGCGCCGGACGAGCGCCGTGAAGTAGGCGGCCGGGCGGCCGCGGATGGTCTCGCGGCGGGTGAGGGTCAGATCAAGCGCGCGAGCGATAGTGTCGGGAGCGGTCGTCGCGACGAGCTGGTCGTAGAACGTGCGGCTCTCCACGTCGTCGAGCAGGTGAGCGATCCACTCCCCGCTCATCGTCCGGCTTGACTCGTGACCCGTCGGCGCTGACGCAAGGTCTCGCGCGGGCGCGTCGGTACGTTCGTTCGGGAACGTAACGAACGTTTCGTTCTCTCTGTTTTCCTGAACGTTCGGAACGTTTCCGAAACGTTCGTTTCGTGTCTCCCCCTCCGTAGGTTCCCCCTCGACGGCCGGTGAACTCTGGTCGTTGCGGTCGATCAACGACAAGACGAGCCGCGAGCAGGACTCTCGGAGCGTGGGAAGGGGGACGCGGGTAATGGCGGCTAGCGAAGCCATGGGCACGCGTCGGAAGGTGCCCTCGACGCCGAGAAGGATCTCGACATCAGGGCTAGTGGGGGTCATGGGTCGGGCTCGACCGGGAGGTTCTCGGGGGCCTCGGGCGAACGCACGAAGAAGGCGCCCAGCTCGTAGCAGCGGAGGGCCCCGATCCCCTTCGTCCAGAGCGCCATATGGCCCTCCGAGACCAGAGAGGCGAGGTAGAAGTCCACGAGCGTCACAGGGAGTTGCAGTTCCTCGGCGGCGCGCAGTGGCGTCGTCCAGACGCGGCCCGTCCGGGGGCATGCTCGATGGACAAGGTGGAAGAGGAGGCGGGACGCGTCGGCGGGCAGGGACGTGAGGATCTGGCCGAGGGGTGCCCGACGGAGCGTGATGGAGGCAGTTGGGGTCATACAGAGTCGGGGTGCCGGGCCGCTTCCGCCTTGAGGAGCGCGGCGTGGAAGGGGCGCATCGCAAACGCGCACGACTGAGCAAGCGCCGCAGCGGACCTCGGGAACCGATGGACGAGTTCAACGAGGGCGAGCGCGAGGGCCTGCCAGGCGCTCCGGCGATCGTGTATGCGCTTGGGCGTGAGGCCACGCGCGCACTCGGGCAGGAAGTTCACGATGATGGTGTGGACGAGCTCCTCTCGGCGCCTACCGCGGATGCGATCACGGAAGAGGGTGTAGGCTTCTCGCATGTGGCGCACGACGACGGGCACACCGAGTGAGCGAAGTGCGGAGAGCGCCCGTCTGCGGAGCGTTGCGTCGGACCGCTCCTCGCGCCGGGAGATCCCGAGCACGATGGCCGACGGGTGGAAGCGATCCACGGCGTGACGGACGAAGCGAACAAGTTCGGTGCTCGTGCGGGTCGCGATCCGGGAGGTCTTCCAACCTCCGGGAGCGAGACCGAAGCCGTCGAGGACGCATTGGCCGGAAGAACCGGCATGAAGTTGAAAGGCGAGGACACGAGATGAAGGCGCGGAGGATGCGCGCATAGCGATGAATCCTCACGCTTGACAATACAAAGACACGGCCTCCAAGGTAGGGGCCCGCCCGTGTTTGGCGCGTGGGGAGATAGCCGGAAGCGCGAGGAATCTCTTTGCCGGAGGACCTCACGAGACCGGTCTGGAGTTAGCTCCGCCTTCATGCAAAGAGCACGGGCGGTCTCGGTATCGTACGAGAAAACTCCCAGAAGGTAATGTCGCGTCTGAGCAGAAACTATCCACACACTCAGAAACGCAAACACCCGCCCTTTCGAGGCGGGTGTCGCGACTGTCATCAGGTGACCGCAGAATGCCCAGGAATAATGAATTATAGATCAAACGAGAACAGTCGGGATCGGAGCGACTTCGGTGAATTGGCTCAACAGAGCGGAGAAGTCGACTCGGGATCGGTCGTGATGGGGGTGCGACCAACGATTCGACTCCCCCTACCCGCTCCATGAGAAACGTCACACACCAGTGTGACGTTTTCTCGTTGTTCTAGCGCAGATTCCGGGGTTGGTAGGGAGTCCATGGGGAGGCGCTGAAGGCCGCTTTGAGCATCCTGTTGACCGCTGACGGCCCAAAGTGGTTTTGAGCCGGGATCGAGCAGGTTCACGGTAGCGCGAAGTACTTCCGGGACCACATGCGTGTAGCGCATCGTCATGTTGATGGTCGAGTGCCCCATGAGGTCCTGCACGGACTTGAGGTAGGCGCCCTTCGCGTAGAGGTGCGTCGCGAAGGTGTGCCGCAACGGGTGCCAACTCGTGTGCGGGATACCAGCAATCTTCGAGAACTTCACGAGATGCTTGTACGCGTTCGTGTACTTGAGGCTCCCACTCTGATAGGTGAAGACGCGCACATGCACGCGCGGGAGGGACCGCAGGGCCGCCACCACGTCGGAGGTCAGCGGGATGGTGCGGAACCGGTTGTTCTTCGGCGCGTCCACATGACCCTCCACCTCGCCTCGGAGCACCTGCAAGGTGGCGGTGTCGAGGTCCACGGCGGTCCACTCCAGGGCGATGAGCTCGTTGAAGCGCAGGCCCGTGCGGATCGCCGTGAGGACGAGTTCGCGCCACGGAGCGGGAGGGCACACAGCAAGTAGCTTCGCTGCATCCTCCTCGCGGACGAACTTCGTCTCAGGTGGTGGGGTCTTGAGGAATTTCACGCGCGGAAGGTCCTTGAGCTCCTCCCACTCGATCGCAGTCGTGAGGCACGTCCGCAGGAGCGACAGACGGTTGTTGACCGTCTTCGCCTTGAGGCCGCGTGTAAGCTGGTCGCGTGAGAAGGCGCTCACGTCCGCGGCGCGGATCTCGTCGAGGCGCTTCGCCCCGAAGGCCGGGAGGAGGTCGCGCTTGAGCGTCAGGCGCTTCTTCCTGCGCTCCGAGGGCCGGTTGTGCACGTCCACGTAGTTCGAGAGCCAGCGCTCGACGAAGTCCCTGAAGAATGGGGCACGGGACTCCTCCTTCGGCTTCAAGGCCAAGAGCGCGTCCTTGATTGTGCGGTGCTGGGCAACGAGCTGCCGGAGCTGGGTCTCGTATGCTTCCGCACCGCCCTTGGTATTCGCGGGGCTCAACTTCCGGAGGCGCTCGTTCTGCCATCGGAAGTCGACATACCAGCGCCCGCAGATCTTTCTTACTGCCATAGCGCGGGGTCACGCGGCTCGGTGCGTTTCGTCTCGACCCAGGCGAGCACGTCGCTCTTGCGGAACAGGAGTTTGCGAAGAACACGGTAGACAGGGAGCACTCGCCGCTCAGCCAGTCGATAGACCGAGACGGTCGCGACTCCGAGATAACGGGCGACATCTCCCGCAGACAGGAACTCTGAAGGCTCCCGCGCGAGAGGGATACTGTAGGTCATAGGTTGTGAAGGGGCGACCTGCGGGGACGGCTCGACGGAGCCGTCGCCCACCGATGACGGTAGTGGCATCATAGCGTGAAAGGATAAAGAGACAAAGAGGCCCGGCCGGAGAGTCACCCTACGCCGGATGCCTCCAGCGTGTCAGTGTTCTTCCGTGAGGTAAGGTCGGCGCGTTGCGAACGGACTGCGATGACCTGTGGATACAAACCAGTGGTCCTCGAGACCCCCCGTGCACGGCGTAGCCGCCTTTCAGGGTCGTCTTGACGGACTCGCCAGTTCACATATATCTTGCTGAAACATATGAAGAAACAACCGTCGAAGAAGCCCGCGCCGAAAGCGCCCATGATGCGCAGGTCAGAGCCCGACCCGGCTCGCGTTGCGTTCCTGTACAGCGACCTCGGCCTCGACCAGCGCACCATCGCTCGGTTGCTCAAGTCCTCGATCGGCGCTGTCGAGCGCGTTGTGAAGGCACGCGCTCTCGTCCGTCACCAGCCACTCCATGGGGCTTGGAGCGAGGCGCTCGTCCGCGAGTTCGCCACCTGGCTTGGTCTCACCCTACCCGCGCTCGCCCAGGTGGACCCCGAGGATGTCTGGACGAAGCTCCGCGTGGCTCTCCGCAACGCGATCGTGAAGAAACTCGAGCGCGATCCGAACGCCGTGTTCCTCCTCGACCGCTTCCTCCGTGATCTTCCCCACCGCCAGCGGGCTGCCGAGGAGCGCCTCACCCGAGAACGCCTTGGGTTCCTACACGGCGACCTCGGAATGCAGGCGCCCGAGATCGCGCGTCTGCTCGAAGCGTCGTGGTCCGCGGTCCGCACGGTACTCGACCGCGAGAAACTGCACCGTAACGACAGCGCTCAACAGGGGCTCAACGAGGAACTCCTCACGACGTTGGCTCGCACACTCGGCTGCGAGGAGTGGCCCATCGAGCGCGCGAGCTCCGACGGGTACTTCCGCGACGATCGGCAATGGTCGGCAGTGCGCGGCGGAACGGCGAGGGGTCTCTTGCGGCTCGCCGCGGAGCATCGTCTCGACCTCGCGGTGCTCGACCGGTTCATCGCGATGATCCCGAAGCTCGTCGCGGAGCGTCGAGCCCGCCTCCTGTCGAAGACACCTGCGAAGCGGACGGTCGCCCCGACGAAGAAGGCCGCCTGACTTCGGCGCTTTGCCACACGACCAACGAGGACCCCTGTGTTGTCAGGGTCCTCGTTTGCGTTTCGTCGTGGCTCGTGGTCGCGATCTGCCCACCGCTACGGCATATAGCAATGCCCATCCGCTGACTGCTGAGCGAACCACACGGGAGGATCGTCCGGGTCGGACCACATCGCGTTTGCTCGGTAGCACTCCTCTGTGCAGGGAATCTTCCCGTCACGCTCGGGGCAGTTCACGGGCGGCCCGCCTGCGTTGGGCGAGTGGTCGTCCGTCTCACTCTGGCCGGAAGGAGCCGGCAATGTTCGCACGGCACCCCAGCGTACCGTGGGGTCCTGCTGCCACTCGAAGCACCACGCCTGGAGGTCACCGGTCGTGTTGAAGAGCGGGTTGAACCGCTGGGCCGAGATGAAGCAGTACACGCCGGAGGGCGGTGTGTGCGCAGCGAGGAACTGCCGATCGCCGAGGTTCACGCTCTCGACCCGGACGGGCGCGGTGGGACCAGAACAGTTCGCGATTGAGTCGGGCGCGGTGTCGCGCGCGACGAGCCCCCCTTCGACGCGCGTGAGGAGGAACCCGCCGAGCGGGAAGATCGCCGTGATATCCTTGGCGCGGAGCGTCGGCACGTCGTCCTGGAGACGGTACTCCAGGCAGTTCTGCATGCTGCCCCCGGACCACCCGCGCATCCTGGTACGCGCGAGTGTCTCACGGTCGATCGGGCGGTACCCCTCGGTCGTCGCGACGAGCGCCGTGGAGGGCGACTCGTCGGGGATGCGGAAGAGCATCTTCGTCCCGAGCGGGTACCGCATCGCCTGCGTCACCTGGAGTTCTCGTGCGAAGGGGGCGCAGTGGTCTGCCTCAATGCGGAACGTGAAGGTGCCAGGCGCGTAGGGAAGCGAGAAGGCCCCGCGCTCGTTCGTGGTCGCGCGGAACGCCGAGTCGCGGATCGTGAGAACGGCGCCCTGCACGGGGTGCCCGAAGTTGTCGATGACCTCGCCGACGATCACGGGCTCGGGCGGCGGCGGGGAGCGTCGGCAGGCGAGCGCGCTGAAGACGGCGGCGAGGAATGGGAAGATGCGGTCGCGCATGGTGTCCCCGGTCAGTAGGTGCGGACCAGCGCCTGGAGGGAGAGCTCGTCGATGTTCCACTCGAAGTAGGGACCGGGGCAAAGGCTGAGGTAGTAGAAGCGGAAGCGCAGGGTGGGGCGCCCGGCGAAGGCCGAGAGATCGACCGTCTGGGTGTCCCAGGTGCTCGTCGTGAAGACGAAGAACGCGCTGATGTCGGTCCACGAGGCACCGCGGTCGGTGCTCACCTCAAGGCCGTAGCCCTCCGCGCGGCCGAGGATGGAGTAGGAGGCGAATTGGAGGGTGAGCGCTGTCGCCCGGCTCACGTCGATGTCGCTCGTCAGGGTGGCATACCCTTCGGTGCGACAGGGGTCGGTGGACTGCCTCGTCGCGACCAGACTCCCCCGTCCTCGGTATGGAATCCGCCCCGCGAAGAACGAGTCATACGGGCGCCAGGGGAAGGCGAGCGACCAGCGCGTGAGCGCCGTTTCGAAGTTCTCGGTGAAGAGCACCTCCGGGCGAGTGCAGCTCCCGAACGCCTCGCAGCCGTTGGCGATGTTGCTGTCACAGTCGGTCCAGCCGCTCTCACAGAGCGCCCCGCAAACGAAGGCGCCGCCGGAGGAGGCGCAGCGCGCGACGACGTGCGGCCCGGTGGGAGCCGGGCACGTGCGACCGCAGGCGCCGCAGTTCGTGACGCTCGAGAGCGCGCCCTCACAGCCGTTCGATGCGCTTCCATCGCAGTCACCAAAGCCCGCCGCGCAGGAGGCAACCGCACAACTTGCCGCAGAACAGACCGGCGTAGCGTTCGCGGGCGCACACCGGCGCCCGCACCCTCCGCAGTGCGTGAGGCTCGTGCGCAGATCCGTCTCACAGCCATCGGCGGGATTGCTGTTGCAGTCGCCGAAGCCCGCGGCGCAGGACGCGACGACGCACGCGCCCAGATTGCAGCCCGCTGTGGCGTTCAGGAGGGCGCATGCTCGGCCGCACATGCCGCAGTGGTTCGCCGTCGTCGAGAGGTCGGTCTCGCAGCCGTTCGCGCCGTTCCCGTCGCAGTCGCCGAAGCTCCCCATGCAGGTGTACCGGCACGTCCCCATCTCGCAGCTCGTCGTCGCGTTCGGGCGCGCGGCGCAGGGCGAGCCGCATGCGCCGCAGGCGGACGTGCTCGTCCGCGTGTCCGTCTCGCAGCCGTTCGCGGCGTCGCCGTCGCAGTTGCCGTAGGGCGCGGTGCAGCTTCCGAAACCACACACGCCGCTCCGGCAGACGGGCGTCGCGTTCGGAACCGTGCAGCGCCGGTCGCAGACGCCGCAGCTCGCAATGTTCGTCTGGGTGTCCGTGCAGGCCCCACTACAGCAGCTCTGGCCCGCGGGGCAGGGTCGCGTCGTCGAGCAACCGGGCACGCAGACGTTCCCGACGCAGAGCGTCCCGGCGGCGCAGTGCTCGTCGCGCACGCAGTCCACACAGGCACGTGTGGCCGTGTCGCAGCGACGCGTGACGCCGCCGTCGCTTCCCGCGCCGCACGATACGTCATCGCGGCAGCCAGGCGCACAGCGGTTCATCCCGGCGACGCAGTACTGGCCCGTAGGGCAGCGGTCGCTCGCAGGGGTGCAGGGCACGCAGCGGCCCGACGCGAGGTCGCAGACGGGACCATCCCCGCTGCCCATACAGGCCGCATCGCTCGTGCAGCGAGCCCGGCCGTCAGGGACGGCGACGACATCGAGAGAGATGTCGACGGGTACGGCGAGATCCTCCACGACAGCATCGAGCGGGGCGGGCGCGTCGCCGGCGGTCCCGTCGGGCGTGATGGGGAGGTCGGGAGCGGGCGTCACGTCGCCGCTTGGAGCGAGGTCTTCTGCGGCGTCAGCAGGCGGCGACGACGAGGGTGTTCCTCCGCAGGCGGCGAGGAAGAGAGCGAGGACGAGGACAGGGAATGCGCGGATCATGGAGCCTCCCCGACGACCTCAACCGCGCACCGGGCGGTCAGGAAACGGCAACGCGCTCCCGAGGAGAAGCGCGTTTCGTTGATGTTGGTCGCCGTGTTCGGCCTGGACTGTGCGACCAACCCCTGTTGGTCGCCGTTTTCGCCGCCGCGGCCTTTCCGAGGCCGTTTCCGCTCGATACGCTGGGGATCACAGCGTTCCGCGCGTATGCGCGATGCCCTCCCTGCCTTCGTCCGCCACCTCCTCGCGGACCACCACGCTCCCCGCACAGTGAAGACGTACGGGGCCATTCTCGCGTCCTTCTCGGCCTCTCGCCGTGGCACCGACGCGCCCATCCGCGCCGAGGTGGAGACGTTCCTCGCCCGCCTCCGCCGTGATGGTCGGTCGCGGGCCTCCACCACTCGGAACCAGGAGCTCGCCGCCCTGCGCTCTTTCGCGGCCTTCGCGAAGGGAGAGCTGGGCTGGCAGACGGACCCCACCGACGGCATCGAGTTCGTCGTCGAGCCTCCACATGACCCCGACGTGCTCACCGAGCAGGAGCTCCGGCAGTTCTTCGAGACGGCCGCGCAGGTCTCCCGCCGGGGCGAGCGTGCCAGGAACCTCGCTCTCCTCGTGGTGCTCTCGCAGGTCGGGCTCCGGATTCACGAAGCCGTCGGACTGAACGTCGGCCAGGTGGACCTCGCGAGCGCGACCCTCCTCGGTGTCCACGGCAAGGGCGACACCATCCACGGTCTGCCCCTCAATGCGCCCGCCGTAGCCCTCCTCGGCGCCCTGATCGCCGAGCGTGGGGTCTGTGAGCGGGAGTCGCCGCTCTTCCTCTCGCAGCGTGGCACGCGCCTTTCGATCCGCGCGGCCGAGTCCTTGGTCGCTCGCCTCCGCACCCGCATGGGCTCGTCGAAGAAGATCACCCCGCACACCCTGCGGCACACAGCGGCGACCCTCACCCTCATGGCCGGCACAGACCTCTCGACCGTCGCCGAACTCCTGCGCCATCGGAACGTGAACACCACCCGCCGGTACCTGCACCTCGTGGACACCCGCCGCCGAGAAGCGGTCCGACGGCTCGAAGGCACGGTGCCCATGACCATCCTCCCCGCCACGAACGCTACGTCGCCGAGCACGTCGCGGGCGTCGGAGGCGACCCTTCTGAAATCGCCGGAATCTTCGGTGTTTCGCCGGTCGATCGATCTTGACGACCAACAGGGGTTGGTCGCCGCGTGAGCTCAAGCCATACTGAACATTGGTTCAATCTCCCCTCCTGTGTAGGGGAAGATTGGTACACCGTCGACGGGTCTGCCCTGAGAGTATCGAATCCCGAGTCCAACCTTGTAACGGGCCGTCAAACGGAGATACATTCGCCGCGTTGAGTCCAGGGTTCGCCCCGAAAGTGTCCGTCATGGATGTACTTTTCCTCTCCCCATCCTACCCGCCCGAGATGCAGCAGTTCACGCGCGGCCTCGCGGAGGTCGGGGCGAGGGTAAACGGCGTCGGAGACACGCCTTGGAATGCTCTTCCGGCCCCTCTCCGCGGGCACCTCGCAGACTACCTGCACGTCCCGGCCATGCTCGACGAAGAGGACGTGAGACAGCGGATTCTGTCATGGCTCGGAGACCGGCGCCCGGATCGCATCGAGGGCATCTGGGAGCCAGTGACACTGCTCGCGGCGCGGCTTCGTGAGGACCTGGGTGTTCCAGGAATGTCGGTCGATCGTGTCACCGGCTTCCGCGACAAGCCCACGATGCGTACCCGCGTCGCCGCCGCGGGGCTGCGCGTACCCCGGAGTGTGCGCGTGCACACTCGTGAGCAGACCTGGACCGCAGCACGAGAGATCGGTTTCCCCCTCATCCTCAAGCCGGTAGCAGGAGCAGGCAGCGCAGATACGTGGCGCGTCGATCGACCGGAAGAACTCGATGCAACGCTCCGGCGGATCGGCCACCTCTCCGAGGCGTCGTGCGAGGAGTTCATTCAGGGCGAGGAATTCACCTACGAGACGCTGTGCGCGGATGGCGTCCCCGTCTATGAGAGCGTCTGCCACTACGAACCCAACACGCTGATCGCGCGGCAGAATGAGTGGATCTCCGCGATCATTCAGACGGTTCGTGACCTCCGGTCGCCAACCGTGGCGCCCGGGATCGAACTCGGTCGCGCCGTGATCCGAACGCTCGGGATGGGCACCGGCTTCACCCACATGGAGTGGTTTCGCCAGCCGGACGGCACCCCGGTGTTCGGGGAGATCGCGTGCCGCCCCCCGGGCGCGAACATGGTGGACCTCATGAACTACACCGAGGATCTCGATCTCTTCCGGGGGTGGGCCCGGCTCGTGTGCGGCCAGCCGCTCGGGGAGGAGGTGCGGCGACCGTGGAGCGCAGCCATCATCTTCAAGCGCGCGATCGGCCAGGGACGCATCCGAGAGTACAAAGGGCTGGATCGCTTCGTCGAGCGCTATCGTCCATGGATCGCGCGAGTCGACCTCGTTCCCATCGGCGCGCCCCGTCGTGACTGGAAGCAGACCTTCCTGTCAGATGGGAACGTCGTCGTCCGTCACCCGGATTACAACGAGGCGC
>JBDHVF010000024.1:0-25594 GCA_039809605.1 Polyangiales bacterium
GGCGTCCGCGGCACCTGCACGCAGGCGCCCGACGCGGGCCCGCCCGACAGCGGACCCCCGGTGATGGACGCCGGCGCGCCCATCATCGGCTACCAGGGCTCGGGCTGCGGGTGCAGCGCCCCCGGCTCCTCGCCCGGCCGCGCCGCCCTCGGCCTCGCCGTGGCCGCCCTCGCGCTCGCCTCCGCCCGCCGCCGCCGCCGCTGAACCACCGCTCATCGTGACGGGGCGCCGTCTCACGACGCCCCGGCGCGCCTCCCCCGACGCATCTGTGAAACCTTCTGTCAATTGTCGCTCGCCGCAGTGCGGTGCAGCGTTCAATCACGACAGATGATTTCAGTGATCCGCAGGTAGATTGCGCTTGATGCTTGTGAGGGGAGTTCAATACCCTGTTTTCACGAGGATTCGCGCCGTCTGTCGCGGCGCTCTTCGAATCGTGGAGGCAGTCGTGAGGCTTAGGCAGGATGTTCGACGGGTCGCGATCTGCGCGGCGCTGCTGGGTGGTGTGGGGGTCACGTCGCAGGCGCAGGCGCAGACGACTTCGGGCTGGGCGCTGAACCGCTACGAGCCGTCGCCCATGGGCGACGCGTTCTTCCTCGCGGAGCACCCCTGGTACTCGTCGACGCGCGTGTTCGCGATCGGGCTGTACGGCGACTACGCCCACAACCCGCTGCAGCTCGATATCTTCAACAACGCGGGCGGCACGCCCACCGAGGTGCACGACGACATCACGGGGATGTTCGTGCTCCACGTGGGCGCGCAGGTGTCGTTCCTCGACCGCGTGGGCATCCACCTGTCGCTGCCCGTGTCGCTGATGCAGAGCGGCGAGAGCACCGCGACGGGGGGCGTGCCGGTCGTGGCGCCCGCGAGCGGGCCCGCCATCGGCGACCTGCGCGCGGGGCTGCGCATCAGGCTCTTCGGCCACGCCGACCGCGACCCCTTCTCGCTGCACATCGGCGCGAACTTCTTCGCCCCCATCGGCGACCGGGCGAGCAACATGAGCGACGACGCGATCCGCATCGAGCCCAGGCTCACGCTCGCGGGCCGCGGCGGCCCCGTGCGCTGGTCGCTCACGGGCTCGTTCATCGTGCGCTCCGAGAACGAGGTGGCGAACCTGGTCTTCGGCAACGAGCTGCGGCTCACCGCGGGCCTCGGGTTCGTCTTCGCCAACGACCGCTTCATGATCGGCCCCGAGGGCTACATCGTGACGCCCATCCGCGACCTCTCGAGCTCGCAGGGCGGCGGCAGCGCGCTCTTCGCCAAGAACCAGTGGGGCGGCGAGGTGTACCTCGGCGCGAGCTACCTCATCGCCGACATGATCCGCGTGGGCGTCGCCGCGGGGCCGGGCATCGGCACCGGGCCGGGCATCCCCGACGTGCGGGCGCTGTTCAACCTCTCGTACGCGCCGGTCTCGCGCGCGCCCGCGGCGCCCGTCGACACCGACGGCGACGGCGTCGTCGACCCCGAAGACCAGTGCCCGACCACGCCGCAGGGGGCCAACCCCGACCCGGCGCGCCGCGGTTGCCCCGCGACCGACACCGACGGCGACGGGGTCTTCGACCACGAGGACCAGTGCGTGAACGAGCCCATGGGCGCGACGCCCGACCCGGCGCGCCGCGGCTGCCCGCTGCGCGACCGCGACGGCGACGGCGTGCTCGACCCCGAGGACCAGTGCGTCGACCAGCCGCAGGGCGCGAACCCCGACCCGACGCGCCGCGGCTGCCCCGCGGGCGACCGCGACAACGACGGCGTGTTCGACCACGAGGACCAGTGCCCCGACGTGCCGCGCATGCCCTTCCCCGACCCGCAGCGCAACGGCTGCCCGCTGCCCGACGCCGACCACGACCAGGTGCCCGAGCCCCCCGACGCGTGCCCCGGCGTGCCCGGCGTGCCGTCGCCCGACCCCGCGCGCAACGGCTGCCCGAGCACCGACGTGCGCATGGAGGGCGGCCAGATCCTCATCCTCGAGCAGGTGTTCTTCGACACCGACCGCGACACCATCAAGCGCCGGAGCAACCGCATCCTGCAGGCCGTGGTCGACGTGCTGCGCGCCGCGCCGCACATCCGCCGCGTCTCGGTCGACGGCCACACCGACAACCGCGCGAGTGACGAGCACAACCTCGACCTCTCGCAGCGCCGCGCGAACTCGGTGATGCGCTGGCTGGTCGAGCACGGCATCGAGGCCTCGCGCCTCGAGGCCCACGGGTACGGCGCCTCGCGCCCCATCGACACCAACGCGACGAGCGCCGGTCGCGCGCGCAACCGCCGCGTCGAGTTCGTGATCATCGACCCCCCGCAGCCGCGCGAGGCCGCGACGCAGATGGCTCCGCCTCCGGCCCCCGGCCCCGCCGCGCCCGCCGAGCACCACGGCCGCCGACGCCACCACGGCCACTGAGCGCCGCATCGTCTTCGACGAGGCCCGCCTACCCCGCCCGGAGGTGCCGCGCCCCTGACCCCTCACTCGACAACCTGTGACCGCGACGGCGCACCGGGGAATGTCCTCCGCGCGCCGCGCGGGTGTAACGTCGGCGAAGACCCCGCCGCGACCATCGCGGCGACTCGCGAACCCGCGAGAGCAGGAGGTATCACGTGCTTGATGAAGTGATGAGATTCAAACGGTCGGCGCAGGCGCTGGCCCTGCTGACCGCGGCGGTCGGCTGCTCCAGCAACAACAACACCCCCCCGCCCGTCGACGCCGAGACGCCCATGGACATGGTCGTCGTCGACGCGCCGCCCGACGTGCCCACGGGGTGCACGTCGAACGCGTCGTGCGCGGGCACGCCGGGGCGGCCGATCTGCAACACCGCCACGCACGCGTGCGTGAGCTGTACGGCCATGCCCTCGGCGTGCGGCGCCTCGCAGTACTGCAGCGCGGCGACGGGCGCGTGCGAGTCGGGCTGCGCGAGCGACGAGGGCTGTCGCGCGGCGGGCGACGCGGGCGTGGCCGACGGCGGCGCGGCCGCGGCCCACTGCGACACGGTCACCCACGCGTGCGTGCAGTGCGTGACCAACGACCACTGCCCGCCGGGCAACGTCTGCCGCGGCTCGGTGTGCGCGCCGGGCTGCAGCGCGACGACCGCGTGCCCGACGGGCCAGTCGTGCTGCGACGGTGCGTGCGTCGACACCCAGAGCAACGTCGCCGCGTGCGGCATGTGCGGCAACACCTGCCGCGCCCCCAACGGCCGCCCCGCGTGCTCGATGGGCGCCTGCGGCGTCGCGGCGTGCACCGCGCCGTACGAGAACTGCGACATGAGCGCGGCCAACGGCTGCGAGGTCAACACGCAGACCGACCCGATGAACTGCGGCATGTGCGGCAACCGCTGCCCGTCGGGCTCGAACTCCACGGCGGCCTGCACGATGGGCCGCTGCTCGCTCGCGTGCGCCGAGGGCTTCGCCGACTGCGACATGAACCCCGCCAACGGCTGCGAGACCGACACCCGCGCCGACAACGGCAACTGCGGCGCGTGCGGCCACACCTGCTCGCTGCGCAACGCGAGCTCGTCGTGCTCGATGGGCGCCTGCGCCATCGGGGCGTGCAACGCGGGCTTCGGCAACTGCGACAGCGACCCGTCGACGGGCTGCGAGACGGCCACCAACACGAGCCCGCTCAACTGCGGCGCCTGCGGCACCGTGTGCAACCTCGCCAACGTGGCCGAGCACGGCTGCGCGGCGGGCGCGTGCACCATCGTGACGTGCGACCCGGGCTTCGCCGACTGCGACATGAACCCGGCCAACGGCTGCGAGACCAACACCGACACGAGCGGCGCGAACTGCGGCATGTGCGGCCGCTCCTGCGGCATGGGCATGTGCACCCGCGGCGTGTGCACCAGCACGTGCGGCGGGGGCCTCGGCGACTGCGACGGCAACGTCACCAACGGCTGCGAGGCGAACCTCAACACCGACACGCTCAACTGCGGCGCGTGCCGCAGCGCCTGCGTGGCCGGGCCGCAGTCGACCGCGCGCTGCACCTCGGGCGCGTGCTCGATCACCTGCGCCGCGGGCTTCGGCGACTGCGACGGCAACCCCGCCAACGGCTGCGAGATCGACACGCGCGTGTCGACCGCCCACTGCGGCGCCTGCTCGCGGACCGGCGCCTCGCGCGCGTGCGCCTCGGGCGAGGTCTGCAACGACGGCATGTGCGTGGCGCCCTGCCCGGGCGTGCAGACGCGCTGCTCGGGCACGTGCGTGTCGCTCCAGACCGACAACACCAACTGCGGCACCTGCGGCAACCGCTGCCCCACGGGCTCGACCTGCTCCGAGGGCGTCTGCCGCTGCATGCTCTCGGGCGGCGGCCCGACCAGCGGCGTGCAGTGCGGCTCGACCTGCGTCGACGTGCTGAGCAGCAACACCAACTGCGGCACCTGCGGCACCGCGTGCCCGACGGGCACGACCTGCTCGCGCGGCGTGTGCCGCTGCAGCATCGGCGGCGTGCCGGTGGGCCTGCAGTGCGGCGCGGCCTGCATCGACCCCTTCACCGACCGGAACAACTGCGGCGCGTGCGGGCGCGCGTGCGCGACGGGTGAGAGCTGCATCACGGGCGTGTGCCGCTGCGTGAGGTCCGACGGGAGCATGGGCACGACCTGCGGCGGCGTGTGCAGCGACCCTCAGACCGACCGGAACAACTGCGGCTCCTGCGGCACGGCGTGCCCGACGGCGCAGGTCTGCGTGAGCGGCGCGTGCCGCGCGTGCGCCACGGGCACGACGTTCTGCTCGGGCACGTGCGCCAACCTCCAGACCGACGTGAACAACTGCGGCGCCTGCGGCACCGTGTGCCCCTCGGGCCGCGCGTGCGTCGCGGGCGCGTGCACGACGGTGCCGCTCTACCACGGCCTGACCAGCCCGATCGCCGGCTGCGTCACCACGAGCTACGACGCGACGGCGCCGACGAACATGGGCGGCAGGTACCCCTACATCACGGGCGACTCCAACGCCTGCCGCGCGTGGAAGCTCGCCGCGACGGTCTGCACCACGCCGCCGACGGCCTACAGCGACAGCAACAACTGGTACTGCCCGGTCGCGGGCGGCTTCACCGACCCGGTGTTCGGCGCCTTCTGCATGGTCTCGAACCAGTACGCGTGCTCGACGTGCCCCGGCGCGTGCAACGCGGCGTGCGCGTACACCCCGCTCTCGCTGCGCAACTGCAGCGGGAGCGAGGCGAGCCAGCCCTGACCCTCCCGCCCGCTCCCCTCCCTTCGACACGGTGACCACCGCCCGCGCGGGCGGTGGTACCGTCGCCGCCCCATGACCGACCGTGTGATCGTCTCGATCGAAGCGGGCGTCGCGCACGTGCGCCTGAACCGCCCCGAGAAGCGCAACGCGCTCGACCTCGCGATGTTCGAAGCCCTCGCCGCGGCGGGCGAGGGGCTGCGCCGCGAGCGGCGCGCGCGCGCCGTGGTGCTCTCGGGCGAGGGCAAGGCCTTCTGCGCGGGCCTCGACTGGCCGAGCTTCCTCGAGGCAGGCGCCGGCGCCGCGGCGGCCCTGATCGACGCGCGCGACGAGGGCGGCGCCAACCTCGCGCAGCGCGTGTGCCGCGTGTGGGCCGAGCTCCCGGTGCCCGTCGTCGCCGCGGTGCACGGGGCGGCGCTGGGCGGCGGGCTCCAGGTCGCGCTCGGGGCCGACGTGCGCTACGCCCACCCCCACGCGCAGCTCTCGATCATGGAGGTGCGCTACGGCCTCGTGCCCGACATGGGCCTCTCGACGGTGCTCCCGCGGCTGGTGCGCGACGACGTGGCGCGCGAGCTGGCGCTCACGGGCCGCGTGGTCTCGGGCGACGAGGCCGCGCGCATCGGCCTCGCGACGCGCGCGTGCGACGACCCGCTCGCCGAGGCGATGGAGACCGCGAGGTCCATCGCGGCGCGCTCCCCGAGCGCCGTGCGGGCCATCAAGAAGCTCTTCAACGAGGCGCCGCGGCTCGACGCGCGCGCGTCCCTCGCGCTCGAGACCGAGCTGCAGCGCGGGCTCCTCGGCACCGCCGAGCAGATGGAGGCCGTGCGCGCCGCGTTCGAGAAGCGCGAACCCGTCTTCGAAGACCCGTAGAGCCCCTCACGTCACCGTTGCATCCGACACGCACGGGAACGACACTCCCGTGCGGAGTTGCATGGACGCAACGATGATGCTCGACGAGATCGCCGTGTTCGTACAGGTCGTCGAGGCCGGTTCGTTCACGGCCGCCGCGCGCAAGCGCGCGGTGCCGAAGTCCACGCTGAGCCGCGGGGTGGCGCGCCTCGAGGACGCGCTGCGCACGCCGCTGCTCCAGCGCACGGCGCGCAGGGTGACGCTCACCGACGCGGGGCGGGTGTTCTTCGAGCGGGTGGCGCCGCACGTGGCGGGGCTGCGCGACGCCGCGGTGGTGGCGGGCGAGCGCGAGGAGCAGCCGCGCGGCACGCTGCGGGTGACGGCGCCCGTGGACATCGGCGAGGCCCTGCTGGCCGACGTGTTCGTGCGCTTCGCCGCGCGCAACCCCCACGTGCGCCTCGACGTCGACCTGTCGGCGCGCACGGCCAACCTCGTCGAAGAGGGCTTCGACGTCGCGATCCGCGCGTCGCAGCGGCTCAAGGACTCGTCGCTCGTCGCGCGCAAGCTCTGCGAGACCGACACGCACCTGTTCGCGTCGCCGGCCTACCTCGCGCGCAGGCCCGCGCCCCGCACGCCCGACGACCTCGCCAGGCACGACTGCGTGGTGTTCCGCGCGGTCGAGGGGCGCAACGAGTGGCCGCTGCTCAACGGCACGGTCGAGCGCGCGGTGCAGGTCACGGGGCGCCTCGGGGGCAACGAGTTCTCGTTCATCCGCTCGATGCTGCGCGCGGGCGCGGGCATCGGGCCGCTGCCGTGGTTCTTCGCCGCCGCCGACGTGGCCGAGGGCAAGCTCGCCCGCGTGCTCCCAGACTGGTCGTGGAACATGGGGTCGATCTACATCGTGTACCCGGGCGCGCGGCACATCCCGAAGAAGGTCACGGTGTTCCGCGACTTCCTCGTCGACGCGTTCCGCACGATCGGGCCCGCGGCGAAGTAGAGGGGGGCTACTGCGGGATGATGCCCGAGCTCGCCGACGGCACCACCACGTAGACGGGCCGCTCGTCGACGACCGTGTCGCCGCGGCCGATCACCTGGATCGTCGCGCGGAACAGCCTCGCGGTCACGCCGCCGGGCTGAAAGTCGTTGTAGAAGTCGACGTTGAAGGTCACGCGCGTGGCCGGGTCGACGTTGAAGAAGGTGTGCTCGTCGCGGCGGTCGTAGCCCGTCGGCGCCTCGGGCTCGCCGCGCAGCGTGACCACCGACTTGATGAAGTCGACCGTGGTGTGCCCCATCGCGAGGCCCTCGGCCATGGTGTCGGGCTGCAGCCGCGTGGTCACGTTCTGCCGCGCGCGCCCGGCGATCTCGGCGATGGCGTTGACGATGTTCATCGACGCCGCCCCGAAGCCGCCCGCGCCGCCCGTGAACACGATGGGCTCGCCGCGGCCGTTGAGGGTCATCGTGCGCGTCGCCACGATGCGCGCGTTGTTGGCCGTCTGCGTGCTGCCCACGTCGATGCCGATGAAGAACGCGCCGCGGCGGTTGAACGACTCGACGAGCTCGTCGCAGGTGTGCGACGGGTTGGGCGTGCCCGGCGTGTGCGGCGAGCCCGTGGCGCAGCCGTCGTACCAGTCGGCGTCGGAGGTGAGCACCACGATCGGGATGCGCCCCTCGCGGAAGCACCCCCAGCCGTAGATGCCCACGGGGTTGTCGGGGTCGGCGCCGCAGTCACGCTCGGGCACCATGCGCGGCGCCCAGCCGTTGCCCCGCGGGTCGAGCGCGTTGAGCACCGTGCGCAGCGCCGCGGGGTCGTTCTCGTAGCCGCGGTTGCCCGAGCCCGCGATGATCTCGTACGCGGCCTCGGTCGAGTTCTCGGGGCCGTCGCCGCCCGCGAAGCCCGGCGCGTCTTGATCGATCGTGCGCATGGTCGTGAAGGCCCGCTGCGCGGCGGTGACGTCGGTGGTGAGCCGCTGGCGCACCCAGAGGTTGTAGTCGCCGGGGTGGCCCGGCGAGCCGTCGACGTTGTTCGGCAGGCTCACGAACGACCCCACGCCGAAGCGCACGTCGGGGATCGCCGCTTGAATCATCGGCACGATCATCGTGCTGAAGTTCGTGCGGATGTTGTTGATCGTGCCCGACATGCTCCCCGAGTTGTCGACGAGAAAGAACACGTCGGCCTGGCGGATGCGCGTCGAGAAGGTGAACTCACGCGTCTCGTGCATGCCCGGCATGTCCGGGGGATGGTACGGGAGCACCACGTAGAGGCTGTTGGCCGAGGGGCGCGAGACCGGGTCGCGGCCGTCGCTCATGGCCGCGGCCTCGATGAGGTCGGTCACGCCGTCGCCGTCGGTGTCGCCGCTGCAGGGGTTGGTGCGGGCGAGCAGCTCCTCGTGGTCGGTCAACCCGTCGTTGTCCGAGTCGAGGTCGCGGAAGTTGGGCACCGTGTCGCCCATGTCGAAGTCGCAGTTGTCGCCGGGGCTCCTGCACGCGGGCGCCGCCTGGGCCATGTCGGCGAAGCCGGGGTACGTGCGCCGCGCCTCGTTCTGGTCGAAGTACCCGTCTCCGTCGGAGTCGGTGTCGAGGTAGTCGGGCGTGCCGTCCTCGTCGGTGTCGCGGTTCTCCGCGCGCCCCTCGATCGCGTCGGAGATGCCGTCGCGGTCCATGTCCATGCACGCGGGGGGCACGTCCTGCGGCGGGCCGTCGACGGTCACGTCGCCCGGTCGCACGATGTCGGCGGGCGCGGCGGCGTCCTGGTCGATGAAACCCCCGCGGTTGGGCTCGGACGAACAGCCCGCGGCGACCGCGATCGTAAGCCATGCGAGAGGGCGGCGTGATGCGCGCATGGCTGCGATGAAACGTCGTGACGCCCCCCGCCGTCAACAACCCGCGAGGGGGCGCGCGCGATGAAATCTCACGCGACCCGCTGAGGCTCCGCCGCGCTCCTGCCGTTGAGAGGGATCGAGAGGAGGCATCGATGAGGGTCAGCGAGCAGAGGGTCGACAAGAGGTTCCGGGCGCAGGTTCGGGTGACCCTGCGCTACGGGCGCTCGGCGCAGGAGCTCGTCACCGAAGATGTGGGCTACCGCGGGGTGTTCCTGCGCACCGAGGCGCCACCGGAGCTGCGGCAGCTCGCCCGGCTCGAGATCGCGCTCCCCGACACCGGCGAGCGGCTGACCGTGCACGGCATGGCGGTCCACTGCGTCGCCGTCGGCAACCCCAGCGGGCGCGTGCCCGGCGTCGGGGTGCAGTTCTACGCCGTCGACAAGGCCACCCACACCGCGTGGGCGGCGTTCATCCACCGCATCGAGAAGGCCCACCCCGAGCGCGAGGTGAAGCGGCCCGCCCGCCGCCCGAGCGCCAACGACGCGTACGAGCCTGCGCGGCCGTCGATGCCCGGCCCGCGCGCCGAGCTCGAGCTCGAGCTCCACTCGGTCGAAGAGCTCCGCACCCTCTACGCCCGCGACATCACGCAGGGCGGCATGTTCATCGTGACCGACCTCGTGCTCGCGCCCGGCACGCCCCTGCACATCGACGTGGTGCACCCGCTCTCGCGCGCGGTGTTCACCCTCGACGCCGAGGTCACCCGCGGGAGCATCCCCGGCGAGATGCCCGGCCTCGCCGTGGTCTTCGAAAACGTCGACGACGACCTGCGCGACGCCTTCCTCGAGTTCGTGCGCGACACCTTCTCCATGGCCCCGCCGGGGCTCCTCGAGGCCGACGACCTGCTCGCGACCGGGTAGCGCCGCCCTCCCCGTAGCGCCCCCCGCGGCGCGCGTGGTAGGGCATGCGCCCCGATGACCACGACGAGCGACTTCCCCGACCGCTACGACCCCCAGACCGCCGAGTCGCGCTGGTACCCCCGCTGGCACGAGGCGGGCGTGTTCAAGCCCGACGTGGCCGCCGCGCGCGCCGGCGCGAAGCCCTACGTGATCATGATGCCGCCGCCCAACGTCACGGGCTCGCTGCACATGGGCCACGCGCTCTTCGTGACCCTTCAAGACATCCTCACGCGCACCCACCGCATGCGGGGCGAACCTACGCTGTGGCTCCCCGGCGTCGACCACGCGGGCATCGCCACGCAGGCCGTGGTCGAGCGCGAGCTCAAGCGACACGAGGGCAAGACGCGCCACGACTTCGCGCGCGCCGACTTCCTCGACCGCGTGTGGGCGTGGAAGCACCGCAACGGCGACCGCATCGTCGAGCAGCTCAAGGCCATGGGCGCGTCGGCCGACTGGTCGCGCGAGCGCTTCACCATGGACGACGTGTGCAACCGCGCCGTGGTCGAGGCCTTCGTGCGCTTCTGGGACGAGGGGCTCGTCTACCGCGGCGAGCGGCTCATCCACTGGGACCCGCAGCTCCTCACGTCGCTCTCGGACGAGGAGGTCGACTACGAGGAGAAGGACGGCGAGCTCTGGCGCTTCGCCTACCCCGTGAAGGGGCTGGACGGCGTCGAGATCGTGGTCGCCACCACGCGCCCCGAGACCATGCTCGGCGACGTGGCCGTGGCCGTGCACCCCGAGGATGAACGGTACAAGCACCTCGTGGGCAGGGAGCTCGCGCACCCGTTCTTCCCCGAGCGCCGCGTGGTGGTGATCGCCGACGCGTACGTCGACAAGGATTTCGGCACGGGCGCCGTGAAGGTCACGCCCGCGCACGACCCCAACGACTTCGAGATGGGGCGGCGTCACGCGCTGCCGATGATCAACGTGTTCACCCTCGACGCGCGCATCAACGCCGAGGGCGGCGCGTTTCAGGGCATGGAGCGCTACGAGGCGCGCAAGGCCGTGAAGAAGGCCCTCGAAGAGCGGGGCCTCGAGCGCGGCGGCGAGAAGATCAGGCACAACGTGTCGGTGAGCCAGCGCTCGGGCGCGGTGATCGAGCCCATGCTCAGCCGGCAGTTCTTCGTGAAGACCCAGGGCTTCGCCGACGAGGCGCTGAAGGTCGTCGCGGGAGACCGCCCCCAGACGCGCATCCTGCCCGAGCACTGGAAGAAGACCTGGGACCACTTCATGACGAACAACCGCGACTGGTGCGTGTCGCGGCAGCTCTGGTGGGGCCACCGCATCCCGGTCTACTACGACCTCTCGAAGCTCGACGCGGTGATCGCCGAAGACGCCGCCCGAAAGGGCCGCGCGACCGAGGCCAGCGACGCGAAGGCCCGAGGGCTCGCGGGCAAGGAGCTCCTCGCCGTCGCGCTGCGCACCGTCGACGACGACCTCGTCATGTCGAAGCTCGCCGTGGCGAGCCGCGAGAACCTCGAGGAGGCGCACCCCGACCGCTACGCGCAAGAAGAAGACGTGCTCGACACGTGGTTCAGCTCGGGGCTCTGGCCCTTCTCGACGCTGGGCTGGCCCGAACAGACCGAGGACCTGAAGCTCTTCTACCCCGGCGCGGTGCTCGAGACCGGCAGCGACATCTTGTTCTTCTGGGTGGCGCGCATGGTCTGGTTCGGCAAGCACCTCATGGGCGAGACGCCGTTCCGTGACGTCTTTCTGCACGCGATCGTGCGCGACGCGTACGGGCGCAAGATGTCGAAGAGCGAGGGCAACGCCATCGACCCCCTCGACGTGATCGCGGGCATCACCCTGCCCGACCTCGTCGCGAAGACGAAGACCTACCCCGTGCCCGAGAAGAAGCTCACCGCGGTGCTCAAGGGCATCGAGAAGGAGTTCCCCGAGGGCATCCCCGCCGCGGGCGCCGACGGGCTGCGCTTCACGCTCGCCGCCCTCTCTTCATGGGGCCGCGACGTGAAGCTCTCGATCCCTCGCGCCGCGGGCTACAGGGCCTTTCTCAACAAGATCTGGAACGCCACGCGCTTCGCCATCGTGAAGGGAGGCACCGACCCTGTTCCCTCGCTCACCTCGGTGCGCGGTGATCTGGGCGTGGCCGACCGGTACATCCTCTCGCGGCTCCAGCGCGCGGTGGCCGAGGTGTCTCGCGCCATCGACGAGTACCGCTTCGACGCGATGGCCAACGCCATCTACCAGTTCTTCTGGAGCGAGTTCTGCGACGTCTACGTCGAGCTCGCCAAGGGCGTGCTCGAGGGCGACGACCCACGCGCGCGACAGGCCACGCGCGCCACGCTCCTGCACGTGCTCGACACGTCGATGCGGCTGCTCCACCCGGTGTGCCCGTTTCTCACCGAAGAGATCTGGCAGCTCCTGCCCAGCCGCGAGGAGCGCTGGCCCGGCGTGGCCTTCTGCGCCGTGGCCCCGTGGCCCGTGTTCGACCAGGGCCTCGTCGACGAGGGGGCCGAGCGCGAGATCGGGCTGCTCACCGACGTGGCCTCGATGGTGCGCAACGTACGCCAGGAGTCGGGGCTGCCCCCGCGCAGGGGCGTGGCGGTCGACGTGGTGTGCAACGCCGAGGCGACGCGCGCGACGCTCGAAGGGGTGCGCGCGCCGCTCGTGCGCTACGCGGTGATCGACGCGCTGAACGTGGTGATGCGCGACGGGTACGAGGCGCCCAAGCTCTCGGGCGCGCACGCGACGGGCGACGTCGAGGTGGTGGTGCACCTCGAAGGCCTCATCGACCCCGCGAAGGAGCGCGAGCGCCTCGGGCGCGAGATCGCGCGCGCGGAGAAGGACCTCGCGGGCTTGAAGAAGCGCTTCGAGAGCCCCGACTTCGCGGGCCGCGCGCCCGCCGACGTGGTCGAGCAGGGCAAGAAGGACATGGCCGCGCTCGAGGAGAAGCTCCTGCGGCTGCGCGCGGCGGTCGCGCGGCTCGGCTGAGCGACGGAGGAGGCGCCTCCCGCGCCCCGACACGCGCGAGCAGCACCCCGACGAGGCGTCGGTGCCACCCCGACGAGGCCCTACGCCACTCCGACGAGGCCCTGCGCCGCCCCGACGGGGCCTCTCCCCGCCCCGACGGGGCCTCTCCCCACCCCGACGAGGTCCCTCGTGCACCACGGCGTCCTCTGCGCGTGACGCGACCGCGTCGACCCCGGCGCGGCTCCGCTCTACGATGCGCCCCTCATGCGCGCACCCTCACCACGTAGCCTCGCCGCCGTCGTCGCCCTCGCGCTCGGTTGCTCCGAGAGCGCCGCGCCCTACGACGCCACCGCGCCCGACGCGCCGCCCGACGCGCGCGCCGCAGACGCCTCTGCGCTCGACGTCTTCATCGCCGACGCGCCCGCGCCCGACGCGCCGCTGCCCTTCGACGAGGCCGCGCGCAACGCGTCGCTCGCGCGCCCGCTGCTCGCGCACCTGCGCCGCTGGCTCACCGAGGAGCTCACCCACGTCGACCCCGCGAGCGGCCTGCTCGTCGACACCTACGACGCATCGACCCCGTGGAGCACGCGCGACACCGCCGCGGACATCTACCCCTTCTTCTCGTGGACGGCCTACCTGCTCGACCCCGACGTCTTCACCGGGCAGAGCCGGCGCATGCTCGACTTCGAGCGCGCCAACACCACCGTCGCGGCCACCGGCGCGCTGCCCTACAGCTACGACACGCGCACGGGCATGCGCTTCGACCGCGGCGCCGACGACCTGATGTTCGGCGCCGCGGAGTACGCCAAGGACGGCCTCACGCCCATCTTCGAACTCGCCGGCCGCGGCCCGTGGAGCGAGCGCGCGCAGGAGATCGAGCGCGACTCGTTCCGCTACGGCACGTGGATGACGCCCGCGGGCACGCTGCCCATGAACAACCTCGAGGTCAACGGAGACCACATGCAGGTGCTCCCGCGCCTCGCGGCGATGACGGGCGACCGGCAGTACCTCGCCCTCGCCGAGCGCGTCGCCGAGCAGTACCTCGTGCTCGCGCAGTACCGCCCGCAGAACCTCCGAGACCATAGCTGCGAGATCATCGGCGGCTTCGCGCTGCTCTACGCCGTCGAGCGGCAGCTCGGGTCGCCCATGGCCGCGCGCTACGAGCCCCTCTTGCGCGACATGATCGACTACATCGCCGACTACGGGCTCACGCCCGAGGGCATGATGCACAACGTCGTGCACGCGGGAACGCGCGGCCCCGTGCCCGCCCCGCGCGGAACCCTCAGCGACAACTGGGGGCAGAACTACGTGGCCTTCCTCATGTACGCGCAGCTCGCCAACCAGCCGCGCTACGCCGCGTACGTCGACCACGCGCTGCGCAGCCTCGCCGACCCGCAGTTCCACGACTACCCGTGGGAGGGCACCATCATCGACGGCCTCGCCGACTCGATGGAGGGCGCCATCTACATGCTCGCGTACCGCCCCGTGCCCGAGGGGCAGCGGTGGCTCGACAACGAGGCCCTCGTGCTCGACTCGCGCGCGTGGCCGGCCGACAAGTTCGGCGCCAACGCGGCCCGCACCGCCGTGCTCTACGCGCGCACGAAGACCCTCGGCGCGTGGGTGCGCCCGTGGCGCGACGACGTCTCGTGGGGCGCCGCGCGCACCGCGAACGGCGTCGTGGTGAGCGTGCGCGCCGACCGCGCGTGGTCGGGCCGCGTGACCTTCGACCGCGCCCGCCACCGCGACACCCTCGGCTTCGCCGAGGACTACCCCCGCATGAACTACCTGCCCGAGTACTTCATCGCAGATTCGGCCAGTCGCTACCGGGTCACGACCTCCGGCGGACACACCGAGACCGTCATGGGCAGCGCCCTCCTCGACGGCTACGCCCTCGACGTTCCCGCTGGAAACACCGTGAATCTCGTCGTCGAACGCCTGCCGTAGCCACGGCCGAGGCTGCGGTTTTCGTCCCTCCCGCGACATTGACGCCGCGAAACCTACACAGTTATTTTCCGCCCACACCCAATGGCGCACCCCGGACGCTTCCTCGGGCTTCTGTTCATCGGTCAGATCTTCGTTTCGGGCTGTGTGGGGGAGCCCCCGGCGCTGCCCGCTCCCGACGCGGCTTCGACGTGCGCGTCGGGCGCGTGCGACGCGAGCCTCGACGACGCGGCGGAGCGTGACGCGAGCGCGCCCCCCGTCGTGCTCGACGAGCTGCGCCTCGATCCCGCGCTCGCGGACACCGCAGCGCGCGAGTCGGTGGTGCGCGCGGCGAGGCGCGTGGTCGACGCGGTGGCGCGCAGGCAGATCGCGCCGCTCGCCGACGGCACGTACGCGCTCGACACGTGGGAAGAGGCCGCCGCCAACCGCGCGCCGAGGGGCATCTCGTGGCTCTACCCCTGGGGCGTCACGCTCTACGGCATGCTGCGCGCGAGCGAGGTGACGGGCGAGCGCGCGTACGCCGACTTCGTGATCGAGCACAACGCCATCGTGGGGAGGCACTGGCGCTACCTCCGCGAGCTCGACGCGCGCTACGGCGCGTCGCACCGCGCCGAGGTCGACCGCACGCTCCGCGCGGCGCCGGTGCTGGGCGCACTGATCCTCGGGTCGCTCGACAACTGCGGCGCGATGAGCAACCAGATGGTCGAGGGCGCGCTGCTCGGCAGCGACGCGACGCCCGAGCAGGGCGAGCTGCTCGACTCGGTGGCGAGCTACATCTCCACGCGGCAGAGCCGCCTGCCCGACGGCGCGTTCTGGCGCCCCGAGCAGGCGCAGACGCTCTGGATCGACGACCTCTACATGAGCTGCCCCTTCCTCGCGCGCTGGTCGCGGCGCACGGGCGACCGGCGCTACCTCGACGACGCCGCGCACCAGGTCATCGCCTTCGCGCGCCGCCAGCAGGATTCGGACGGCCTGTGGTTCCACGCGAACTTCGTCGGCGCGAACCGCGTGGCGCCGTTCAAGTGGGGGCGCGCCAACGGGTGGGCCATGGTCGCCACGGTCGAAGTGCTCTCGGCGCTGCCCGACGATCACCCCGACCGGGCGCGCGTGCTCGACATCCTGCACAGGCACATCGAGGGCGTGAAGCGCCTCCAGGCCCCGTCGGGCCGCTGGCACCAGGTGCTCGACCACGCCGAGCTCTGGGAAGAGACCTCGTGCACGGCGATGTTCACCTACTCGATCGCCCGCGCCGTGCGCCGGGGGTGGATCCCGCGCGAGGACCTGCGCGTCGCGTGGCGCGGCCTCGAGGGCCTCGCCGCGAACGTGCGCGCCGACGGCTCGGTCATGGGGACCTGCGAGGGCACGGGCATCGGCGGAGACCTCGGGTACTACGCGGGCAGGGGGCGTCCGCCCAACGACCCGCACGGCCCCGGGCCGGTGCTGCTCGCGGCGAGCGAGGTCATCGCCGCGAGCGCTCCGTAGCGATCGTCACTGCGGGTCGCAGGGCCCGTCGCACGTCGCCTCGACGCGGCCCATGGGCTGAAGAAAGCGGTGGATCTGCTCCTTGAGCGCGGCGATGTCGCGGATGGAGCCGTGCGTGCTGTTGTTCATCGCGGGCTCGTTGGTGCCGGGCGGGGCGGGCGTCGGGTGCTCGTCCCACACGGTGACGGCCGAGTCCTGCGGGCCCGTGACGCCCATGAGCCCGAAGGGCGTGCGGGCCGAGGGCGTGAGCAGGGGCATCGCCATGGTGCGCAGCACCGACTCGCTCGCGAGGTTGTTCACCTGCGCGTCGGCGACGGCGTACTGGTAGAGCACGCGCTTCTCGGGCACGCCGGGCAGGCGGTCGCGCAGGAGGTGGGGCGCGACGTTGATCGGGTCGGTGGTGTCGAAGAGCGACTGCGTCAGCGCGAGCAGCACCTGCCGGTCGATGCGGTTGTCGTACTCGCCGAACGCGAACTCGAACGCGCGAAAGTTCGACGAGCGCTGGAGCAGCAGCCCCCAGTTGCCCCCCGCGACGTTCACCACGCCGCGCTCGCAGTCGGGCGAGTAGCCCATGAAGCTCGTGCCCATGATGCCGCCGAGCGAGATGCCGTAGTAGTACGCGCGCGTCGCGTCGAGCGCCGGGCGGCCGTCGACCGCGAAGGCCGTGTGCGCCGCGAACTGCGCCCGCGCCGTGCGGTAGAGCACCATCGCGTTGACGAGCGACTGCTGGAGGCGGTCGGTGAGCGTGGGCAGGTAGTTGAGGTTCGACAGGCCCATCGCCGCGGTGAGGTTGTCGGAGGCCGACAGCCCCGCCCAGTCGGTCGCCACGGCGATGAAGCCCTGGTCGTTCAAGAAGCGCTGCATGTAGTTCGTCGTGCTCATGGCCGTGCCGAGCTCGCCCGCGCCCGAGCCGAAGAGCCCGTGGCCGAAGAGCAGGAGCGGCAGCGGCCCGCGCGTGGCCGCGCTGCGCGGCACCATCGCGACGAAGTTCACGTTGTACATCGCCGTCGCGGTGGGCATGCCGTCGGGGCCGCGCATGAGCTGGCCCCTGTCGTCGACCGGCGACGTGAGGAAGAGCGGCACCTGGAAGGTGCCCGAGATGCGCCGGAGGATGTTGGCGTTGTAGTTCTCCTCGACCTGCGTGACGGTGAAGCCCGCGCCGCGCTCGCCCACCATCTGCATCGCGCGGTCGCGCATGGCGACCACGGGCCCGGTGAGAAAGCGCTCCGACGCGGTGGTGAAATCCCACGCGAGCACGAGGTCCGTGCGCTGGATGCCCGCGCGACCGAGGGCGGCGAAGATCTGCTCGTAGCGCGGCGCGACGCGCGCGAGGCGGGGGTCGGCCGTGGTGCGCCCGTCGAGGATGGCCTGGAAGCCCGGCGGCGTCGCGGGCGCGCGACCGGCCATGGTGTGCACGGCCGTGGTGATGGCGACGGCGTAGCGGTGGGCCGGGCGGAGGCGCACCGCGGGGCGGAGGATCACGGCCTGCGCGTCCTCGGGGTGGTCGGGGCGCACGGTGACGTCGACCTCGGAGAAGTGCGCGATGCGCTCGCCGGTCTCCATGTCGACGATGGCGGTCGAGGCCATGGGCGTGACGCTGCGGGCGAGGTCGTCGGGCGGCACCAGCGTGCGCGCGTCGACGCGCTCGGGGAAGTACGCGAGCAGCGGAGACGAGGGCGAGAAGCCGTCGAGGCGGTTCCACGGCGCGGGGTCGAGGGGCACCGGGTCGCCGCCGTTCGAGAGGCGCCCCGCGGAGATGGGCAGCGCCGCCATCGGCAGCGCGAGCGTGTCGTTCTGGTAGTAGGCCGACGGGAACGGCAGCATGCACGCCTCGGCGTACCCGAGGGGGTTGCACTCCATGCGCAGCGGCGCGGGCGCGCGGTCGCCCGAGACGTCGCCCGAGACGTCACCCGACGCGTCACCCGCCGCGGCGTCGCCGGGCGTGTTCGAAGAGTCGCTGCAACCGAGGGCGAGGCCGAACGCGAGGAGGAGCCAGGAGGGGGTGCGCATCGCCGCCGATCGGTACCACGTTCGCGCGCCGTCGCGCGAGGGCTCCGCGTGCAGTTCGCGCTTGCCCGCGCGGCGACGCCACGCGCACGATCGCGCCCCATGTTTCGCCCGCGCCTCGCTGCCGCGCTCGCGGCGACCGTCGCTCCTGCCGCGGTCTTCGCGCAGACCCAGGACGTCCCCGCCACCGCGGCCACGCGCCCCCTCGAGGCCACCGCCGCGCAGCCATCCCCGCCTCCCGCGCAGCCCGTGGGGTCGCCCGTGATGACCGCGGGCCGCGCGGCGCTCACGCTCTCGGGCTACGTCGAGACCTTCTGGCAGTGGAACTTCAACGACCCGGCGAACGGGGTGACGGCGTGGCGCGGCTTCGACAACCGCCACAACACCTTCAGCGTCTCGAACGTCGTGCTCGACGCGTCGTGGCAGTACCGACTGCTCCAGGGGCGCCTCGCGCTCCAGGTGGGACTCACCCCCGACACGTACTACCGCGCCGAGCCCTCGCGCTCGGTCGTGCCCGGCGCGGGGGCGACGGGCCCCGACCTGTGGAAGTACATCCAGCAGGCCACCGTGGGCCTGCGCATCCCGGGCTTTCAACGGCTGCTCGTCGAGGCGGGCATCTTCCTCTCGCCCGTGGGCCCCGAGACCATGGCCGTGCGCGACAACTGGAACTGGTCGCGCTCGAACCTCTTCTACGCGCTGCCCTACTACCACACGGGCCTGCGCGCGACGCTCAGCGTGAGCGAGCGTCACGCCCTCGCGCTGATGGTCACCAACGGGTGGAACAGCGTCGTCGACAACAACGCCGCCAAGTCGGTGATGCTCCAGTACACGTACACCCCGACGTCCGACGCGACGCTGAGCGCGCTCTACCTGGGCGGCATCGAGCGCGACGACAGCGACCCCGCGGGCCCCGGCTGGCGCCACGTGTTCGACGTGTACGCGCGCTTCCGCGCGGGCCGGCGCGTCACGGTGATGGCCCACGTGAACGCGGGCTTCGAGTCGACGCGCGCGGGCACGCTGGGCTGGTCGGGCGTCGCCGCGTACGGACGCTTCGACCTCACGCGCGCCCTGCGCCTCGCCGCGCGCGTCGACGTGCTTCAGGAGTTCGCCCCCGAGGGGGCCGAGCGCTTCAGGATCTTCTTTCCCACCGACATCATGTCGTCGCAGACGCTGACCTTCGAGGCGCAGCCCATCGACCACGTGCTCGTGCGCCTCGAGTACCGCCACGACGTCTCGGGCACGCCCGCGTTCTACCGCGGCGCGATCGAGCCCATGGGCGCGTCGCCCGCGTTCAACGCCCGCTCGCAGGACACGCTCACCGCGGGCATGACGGCGTGGTTCTGATCCGCGCGAGGGGCCCCGCGAGGTCGGGCGGCATCGGCGCGACGAGATCCAAGACGCCCCCGAGGGGGCGCTCGACGCGCAGGCGCTCGGCGTGGAGCGCGAGCCTCGCGAGCCCGAAGCGCGCGCGGTACTCGCGGTTGAGCGGGCCCTTGCCGTAGTTCGCGTCGCCGATCACCGGGTGCGACACGTGGTGGCAGTGGCGGCGCACCTGATGGGTGCGGCCGGTGAAGACCTGCACGCGCACGAGGCTGCACCGGGGAGCGGGCTGCGACCACACGGGCTCGATGCGGCTGCGCGCGTCGCGTCGAACGCCCTGCTCGTCGTCGAGCGCGTGGTCGACGTCGAGCGCCTCGCGCAGCTCCCCGCGCACGAGCGCGAGGTAGTACTTCTCGGCGCGCGAGAGGCTCTGCTGCCACGCGCGAAGGGCGTCGGCGCCGCGCGCGAGCACGAGCACGCCGCTGGTGCCGCGGTCGAGCCGGTGCACCGGCGCGTAGCCCTCGCCCATCGCCTCGCGCACGGCCGTGAGCACCGTGCGCTCGCGCGTGCGGGTGAACGACGAGTTGTGCACGAGCCAGCCCGAGGGCTTGTCGACCACGAGCGCGGTCTCGTCGCGGTGGAGCACCGTGAGTTCCATCGAGGGCGACGGTTGTGGCAGGGGAGGGGCGGTGTTGTCACGCGCGGGCGCGCGTTCCGATGTTGTCGGAGAGCAGCCGCAGCGACTCGCGCGTGAACGCGTCGAGGTCGTCGGGCTTGCGGCTCGTGACGAGGTTGCGGTCGACGACGACCTCCTGGTCGACGACCTTCGCGCCCGTGTGCTTGAGGTCCTCCTGCACGGTCTTCCACGCGGTCAGGGTGCGGCCCTGCACCATGCCCGCGGTGAGCAGGAGCTGCGGCCCGTGGCAGATCGCGAAGATGGGCTTGTTCGCGAATGCCTTGACGAACTGCACCATGCGGGGGTCGCCGCGCAGCGCGTCGGGCGAGTGTCCGCCCGGGATGAACAGCGCGTCGTACTCGTCGGCGCGCGCCTGGTCGATGCCGAGGTCCGCGGTGGTCTTCTCCCGCCCCTTCTTGCCCTGGAGCGAGGCGCCGCGCTCCAGGCCGATCACGGTCACCTGATGGCCCGCGGCGGTGAAGCGATCGAAGGGAACCCGAAACTCCGAGTCCTCGAAGTCGGGCCCCAGCACGCACGCGATCTTCATGTTCGCCTCCTTCTCGCCAGCGGTGAGCGCGGCGTGGGCCGCGTACGGCTGGCTAGAGCGCCGATCGGATGAAGGCCGGTCGGCCCGCGGCAGATCCGCGTCGCCCGGCGGCGTTGCGTCTTCTCGCAAGGCCGACAGCCTTGCTTCGAAGCCGCGCCTTGCCGGGCTTGCGGCTCTTTGCGGGCCTCCGCGGCTTCATCCGATCGGCGCTCTAGGAGTTCGATGGAGGAGCCGGTCGTACGGTCTCGACCCGCGCGTCGAGCTCGCCCTCGTGCAGGCGCACGGTGATGGTCTCTCCCGGCGAGGCGTCGGAGGCGTGGGTGAGCGCGCGCCCCTCGCGCAGCACCACGCCGTAGCCCCTCGCGAGGATGGCCACGGGCGAGAGCGCGTCGAGCCTGCCCGCGGCGAGCCCGAGCCTCTGCTTCTGCAGGTCGAGCCGTCGCGTCACGGCGCGCTGGAGCCTCGCGTCGAGGTCGGAGAGCCGCTGCGCGCGGCGCTCGGCGATGCGCTGCACCGCGGGCGCGAGGCGCCGCGAGAGCCCTTCGAGCGTGGCGGCGTCGGCGGCGAGGCGGGCCTGCGGGTGCGCGCTCGCGAGGGTCTTCTCGGCCTCGTGCAAGGTCGTGGCGTGGGCGGCGATGCGGTCGCGCAGGGCGTCCTCGGCGCGGCGCAGGAGCTCGTCGAGGCGCTGGCGCGCTTCGTCGAGGCGGCGGCGGGGGTCGCGCGGCTGGCGCTTCTTGAGCGCGAGCGAGAGCGTGCGGGCCTTGAGCAGCACGGCGCGGCCGAGGCGCGCGCGAAAGACGTCGAGGCGCTCGCGCTCCTCGGTCCACACGGGGGTGCAGAGCTCGGCGGCCATGGTGGGCGTCGAGGCGCGGCGGTCGGCGACGAGGTCGGCGACGGTGTGGTCGACCTCGTGGCCCACGGCCGACACCACGGGCACGCGGCACGCGGCGATGGCGCGCGCGACGCGCTCGTCGTTGAACGCCGCGAGGTCTTCGCTGGCGCCGCCGCCGCGGCCGACGATCACCACGTCGAGGCGGCGCACGCGCTGGATCGCCGCGAGGGCCTTCACGATCTGCGCGGGCGCGTCGGCGCCCTGCACCAGCGTGGGCGCGAGCACGATGCGCGCGGGCCAGCGCTGGTGGAGCGCGCGGCAGATGTCTCCGAACGCGGCCCCCGAGGCGCTCGTCACCACGCCCACCGTGCGGGGGAAGCGCGGCAGTGCGCGCTTGCGCTCGGGCGCGAAGAGGCCCTCTTCGCGCAGGCGCTCCTTCAGGGCCGCGAGGGCCGCCGCCGCAGCGCCCGCGCCCGCGGGCACCGCGAGGTCGGCGGTGAACTGGAACTGCCCGCGCGGCACGTAGAGCGACGCCTTGCCCTTGAGCTGCACGCGCTCGCCGTTCGCGAGCCTCGCGCGCGACCTCGCCGCGTTGCCCTTCCACATCACGCAGGCGAGGCGGGCCTCCTCGCGCTCGTCCTTGAGGTCGAAGTACACGTGGCCCGTGCCCGCGCTCACCTTGATCGCGGTGATCTCGCCCTCGACCCAGAGCGTCGAGAAGCGCTCCTCGACGCTGGCCTTCACCGTGCGATTGAGCTCGGCGACGGTCATGGGACGAGCCGCCTGCACGGCCCGCACGGGCCCCGGCGCGCTCGGCGGTCCTTCGTTCATGGCGCGCGACCCTATCACGCGCGATCTGCTCGCCTCCAATCCGTCACCGCCCGTCACGGCCCTGGCACACGCTGGCCCAGGGGCCATTGCCCATCTCGCATGAAAACGTGATGCTCCGCGCGTTGGACCGGGCCTTGCTCAAGGGAGCCACCACCATGCGCACGCGTACGTTCGATCGACCCGCTCTGCTCTTCGCGCTGACGGCCGTTGCATCACTCGGCGCTCCGTCGGAGGCGAGCGCGTGCGGCGGGTGCTTCGGGCCGACGCAGACGGTGCAGGTGGTGACCGATCACCGCATGGTGATGGCGATCCACTCCGACGAGTCGATCCTGTGGGACCAGATCCGCTTCACGGGGCGGCCCGAGGACTTCTCGTGGGTGCTGCCGGTGCGGGGCGACGTGCAGGTGATGACCGCGAGCGGCGCGTTCTTCGACCAGCTCGACGCGGCGACGGCGCCGGTGCTCCGCGCGCCGCCGTCTCCGTGCGCGAGCGCGTCGTCGCGGGGCGGCTTCGGGTCGTCGTCGCGTCCGCTGCCGACCGCCGCGAATGCCGAGGACAGCGGCTCGGTGCAGGTGATCCGCACCGAGGTGGTGGGGCCGTACCAGAGCGTTCTCATCCGCAGCACCGACGCCGACGCGCTCGCGCAGTGGCTGCGGTCCAACGGCTACTCGATCCCGCCCGCGATCGAGCCCGTGATCCGCTGGTACAACGACATGCACATGGACTTCTACGCGATGCGCCTGCGGCCCGGCGAGGGCGTGCAGGCGATGCAGCCCGTGAGGGTGCGCTTCGCGACGCCGAGCCCGGTGCTGCCCCTGCGCATGATCGCCGCGGGCGCGGCCGAGAAGGTGGGCATCAACCTCGTGGTCGTGGGCGAGGGGCGCTGGGAGACGCAGAACTTCCCCACGCGCCGCATCGACCCGGCCGCGCTCGTGTGGGACTGGGCCGCGAGCACCAGCAACTACAACAGCGCGTTCCGCGAGACGGTGGCCGCCGCGGGCGGGCGCGCGTGGATCGTCGAGGCCGCCCTGGGCGCGGGGAGCTTTCAGTGGCGCCTCGGGGGCGAGGCCGCGAGCGACTGGGCCGTCGCCGCGCGCGGGCTCTCGAACCCGTGGGTCACGCGGCTGCGCGCCGACCTCGCGGTGCGCTTCCTCGACCAGGACCTGCAGCTCGCGGCCTCGGACGACACCTCGCCCGTGAGCAACTTCGTGTCGATCACGCGCTCGATCAACGCGCCGCGCTGCATCAACGACGACGGCTTCTACGGCGGCACCGACGGCGCCGCGGCCGAGGGGCTCAAGTGCTCCTCGCGCCCCGGCGGCGCGCGCGGCAACGGCCTCGCGCTGGCCGCGCTCGCGCTCGCGGCGATCGCCGCGCGGCGTTCTCGAAAGACTCCTTGATCCGAACCAGAACGAGGGATGCGATGAACTTCAAGCGTGGGGTGTGGGCGCTGGCGCTCGTGGGCGTGGCGGCGACCGCGGGCAGGCCGAGCGACGTGAGCGCGTGCGGCGGGTGCTTCACCGGGCCGACGACCGTGCAGGTGGTGACCGACCACCGCATGGTGCTGTCGATCTCGACGACGCAGACGACCCTGTGGGACCAGTTCCAGTACTCGGGCGCCGCGGCGGACTTCTCGTGGATCCTGCCGATCCGTTACACCGACTCGACGAGGGTGGCCCTCGCCGACGACGGCTTCATGCGCATGGCCGACGGGCTCACGGCGCCCATCATCACGCCGCCGACGCGCCCCTTCTGCGCGCGCGGCGCCGCGGGGGGACCGCCCCAGTCCGCGGCCTCCGACGCGGCGGCGTCGGCCGACGCGGGCGTGATGGTGCTGCGCCAGGAGGTCGTCGGGCCCTACGCCGTGTCGATCATCCGCGGCGCCGACCCCATGGCCGTGCGCGACTGGCTGCGCTCGAACGGCTACACGGTGCCCTCGGCCGTCGAGCCCATCATCGACCACTACACCGCCATGCGCATGGACTACGTCGCGCTGCGCCTGCGGCCGGGCGAGGGGATCAACCGCATGAGCCCCGTGCGCGTGTCGCTCTCGGGCGCGCAGCCCGTGCTGCCCCTGCGCATGATCGCCGCGGGCGTGGCCGACCGCGTGGGCCTCTCGCTCGTGGTGATCTCGAGCTCGCGCTACGAGGCGCAGAACTTCCCCAACGGAGAGATCCACGAGGCCGACCTCACGTGGGACTTCGCCCGCCCGGGCTCGCCCGCGAACGACTTTCTCAACGCGTTCAACGCCCTCAACCGCGCCAACGGCGACCGCCTGTGGCTCACCGAGACCGCCACGCGGCAGACGCGCGACGCGTGGGAGTCGGCCGCGCCGCGCTTTCGCAACCCCGTGACGCCCGGCGGCCCCCCTCGCTTCGACGCGGGCGCGCCTCCGCCCCCGCCGCCCGACGCGGGCGATGATGCCGGCGACGCGCGCGAGACCGATCCCGTCGACGACGTGCGCGTGGCCTTCGAGGGCCTGGGCGGCGAGGCCGTGGTGACGCGCCTGCGCGCCAACATGCTCGCGACCATGCTCACGCAAGACCTCCAGCTCCGCGCGAGCGACCTGGGGCTGCGGCCGATCAACTACAACTACGGCCGGCTGCTCAACGACCCCGGGCCCACGTGCTCGGGGCCTGGGCCCGGCGTCGACGCGGGCGCGCCCATCGACGACGGCGGGCTCCTGGCCGGGCCCGCGACGGCCGAGGGCGGCGTTCACTGCGCGGCCACGCCGCGTCGCGGCGGCCTCGGCGACGGAGCCTTCGCGGCCCTCATGGGCCTCGTGGCGGCGGCCGTGGGGCTGCGCGCGCGCCGCCGTCGCTGACGACTCCCTCCGATGGGTGATGGCCTGACTCATCGCGTAGTCAGGCCACGCATGCGTCGGCCCCCACCCCCAACCCCCATAGGCGGCGAAATAATGCGCAAACGGCTTGTAGGAAGTCGTCTCGCGCACGCCGGGGTTCGGGGCGTTGCCCCCTCACCCCGGGCTACCGAAGGTGGTCGCCCCGTGGAGGGGCTCCAGAACGTTGGCGCGCACGGCGCGCTCGAGAAGCTCGCGAAGAACTCGCTGCCACCAGACCCTCGACGGGGCTGCTGCGCCTGCGACTCGTCTCCTTCGACGACGGGCAGGCCTTCAACTCGTGTCGGGTTGCAAGCGCAGCAAGAGAGCGCGCCGTGCGCGCCAACGTTCTGGAGCCCCTCCACGGGGCGACCACCTTCGGTAGCCCGGGGTGAGGGGGC
>JBDHVF010000025.1:0-25263 GCA_039809605.1 Polyangiales bacterium
GCTCGGCGGGCTCGGCGCGCCGCTGCGGGGCGTCGTGCACGCCGCGGGGGTGCTCGACGACGGCGTGCTCGCGCACCAGACCCCTTCGCGCTTCGCCGCGGTGCTCGCGCCCAAGGTGCTCGGCGCGTGGCACCTGCACGAGCTCACCCGCGCCGAGCCCGTCGAGTTCTTCGTGCTGCTCTCGTCGGCGGCGTCGCTCATGGGCGCGGCGGGGCAGGGGAGCTACGCGGCGGCCAACGCCTTTCTCGACGCGCTGGCGCACCACCGCCGCGCGCGCGGCCTCGCGGCGTCGAGCGTCAACTACGGGCCGTGGGCCGAGGGCGGCATGGCCGCGCGCCTCGACGCGTCTTCGAAGGCGCGCCTCGAGCGCGCGGGCCTGCGGTCGCTCGCCACCGACGCGGCGCTCGCGGGCTTCGATCAGGCCGTCGCCCGCGGGGGGCAGCTCGGGGTCTTCGCGCTCGACCCCGTGCGGCCGCGCGGGGAGCCCGAGGGCCCGGCGTGGCGCGAGGCGCTGTCGCGGCTCCCGCCCGGCGAGCGGGAGCGCAGGGTGCAGGCGTGGGTGCGCGACGAGGCCGCGCGCGCGCTCGGCGTCGCGTCGCCCGAGGCGCTGCCGCCCGACCGCTCGCTCAAGGACCTCGGGATGGACTCGCTGACGGCCATCGAGCTGCGCAACGCGCTCGCTTCGAAGCTGGGCGCGACCCTCCCGGCGACGCTGGTGTTCGACCACCCCGACGTGAGGGCCCTCGGGCGGCACCTGTCCGCCCTCGTCGCGCCGCCGCCGCGCGACGGCGAGGGGCTCGCGAGCGCCGCGAGCGTCGAGGCCATGTCCGAAGAGGAGCTCGACGCGCTGCTCGCCGACCTCGCGGGCGCAGCGCCGGCGTGACTGAACCCCCGCGCCTCGGCGGTCCAATCCGTCGCGCGCGCGCAACGCGGGGTTCCACGCGCGCCGCGGCGGCGGGGCCTTGCGCGGGCGCGACGCGATGCCGACCCTTCGCGCCCGTCGCAGCGCTCTCGTCTGCGGCGAACCCGCGAGGCTGTTCCCCATGCTCTTCGACCCGTACAAGCTCGGCCCGATCACGCTCAAGAACCGCGTGGTGATGGCCCCCATGACCCGCTCGCGCGCGATCGAGCGCAACACGCCCAACGCCCTCATGGCGGAGTACTACGCGCAGCGCGCGACGGCGGGGCTGATCGTCACCGAGGGCACCTCGCCCTCGCCCGACGGGCTGGGATACCCCCGCATCCCGGGCCTCTTCGACGGCGCCACCGCCGCGGGCTGGAGGCTCGTCGCCGACGCCGTGCACGCGAAGGGCGGCGCCATCTTCGTGCAGCTCATGCACTCGGGCCGCGTGTCGGCGGCGGAGAACCTCCCCGCGGGCGCGCGCGCGGTGGGCCCGACGGACCTCGCGCTGCCCGGCGAGATGTACACCGACGCGGCCGGGATGCGCCCGCACGCGACGCCCCACGCGCTCACCGACGCCGAGGTCGACGCGGTCGTCGGCGAGTACGCGAAGGCCGCGCGGCTCGCGCGCGAGGCGGGCCTCGACGGCGTCGAGGTGCACGGGGCCAACGGCTACCTCGTGGAGCAGTTCCTCAACGCGAACGTCAACACCCGCGGCGACCGCTGGGGCGGCTCCGCGGAGAGCCGCAACCGCTTCGCCCTCGAGGTCGTGCGGCGCGTCGCCGAGGCCATCGGCCCCGAGCGCGTGGGCATCCGCCTCTCGCCCTACGGGGTGTTCAACCGCACGGGCGCGTTCGACGGCGTCGACGCGCAGTACGAGTCCCTGGTGCGCGGGCTCTCGTCGCTCGGCATCGCGTACGTGCACGTGCTCGACCACTCGCCGATGGGCGCGCCGCCGGTGCCCGCGTCCCTCAAGCGCGCGCTCCGCGAGGCGTTCAACGGCACGTTCATCCTCGCCGGGGGCTTCGACCGCGAGCGCGCCGAGGAGGCCCTCGCGGCGGGCGACGCCGACCTCGTCGCGTTCGGCCGGCCCTTCATCGCCAACCCCGACCTCGTGTCGCGCCTGCGCGACAACGTCGCCCTCGCCGCGCCCGACGCGTCGACCTTCTACACGCCCGGCCCGAAGGGCTACACCGACTACGCCACGGCGTGACGGAAGCGCCCGCGAGAATCCCCGTCTCTCAGCCGCCGAAGTAGCTGGTGATGACGCCGTCGTCGCGGAGCACCTCCTCGGAGAGGAAGGCGTCCTCCTCGCGCTCCATGTGCTCGACGAGGCGCCCGAGGAGCTCGTCGACGGCCCTGCACACGCTCTCGTCGTCGCCCGTGAGGTTCGTCAGGAACGCCGCCTGAAGCTCCCGGTGCTCGAGCCTGTGCTCGGCGTCCATGACGCTCGCGCGCGCCGGGCCCCAGGCGTCGACGGTGGGGATGATCCCGCCGAGCAGCGCCTCCTCGTGGTCGTTGTGGCCGTGCGTCGCGACGGCGAGCGCGCCGAGCGCCGCCGCGAGCTCGGTGCGCGCGGGCTCGCCGCGGCGAAGGGCCGCCACGATCGACGCGGCGCGCCGGATCATCGCCCGCAGCTCGGCGTGCTGCGTGAGCAGCTCCGTTCGGATCTCGCTGGGCGTCATCGCTGTGCCTCCTTGCGCCATCGGTCTATTTCTGCACGAAGCGGTCGAGCACGTGCTCCCGCGGCACCGCCTGCCCCGCGAGCTCCCGCTGCCGCACGCGCACCATCCCGTCGAGCGTGGGGGGCGGCGAAGGGTTCTTGTAGAACACCCCCGTGTGCAGCGCGTGGCCGTACTGCTGCGCGAGGTCCATCGCCGCGAGGCGGCTCGTCGGGTCGTGGCCGAGCTCCGCGAGGGGCTTCATCGCCGCGCGGTGGGCCTTCACCTGCCAGTCCTCCTCGCCGAAGGTCACGCAGGGCGACTGCACGTTCACGAACGCGAAGCCCGGGTACCGGATCGCCTGCTCGATCACGTCCGCGAGGCCGGCCATGTCCGCGGGCGTGCCCTGCGCGACGAAGTTCGCCCCGTACGCGAGCACGTACAGCAGCGGGTTCACGGGCTCCTCGAGGCTGCCGTACTCCGACGTGACCGTCTTGAGCCCGCGGTGCGACGTGGGCGAGAGCTGGCCCTTGGTGAGCCCGTAGATCTGGTTGTCCATCACGATGTACGTGAGGTCGACGTTGCGGCGCACGGCGTGGGGCACGTGCCCGCCGCCGATCGAGAAGCCGTCGCCGTCGCCGCCCGCGACGAGCACCAGGAGCTCGGGGTTCGCGAGCTTGATGCCCTGCGCGATGGGCAGCGCGCGGCCGTGCACCGAGTTGAACCCGTAGGCCGTGGTGTAGCCCGGGATGCGGCTCGAGCACCCGATGCCCGACACGAACGCGATCTCGTGCGGCGGCCGCCCGATCGCCGCGAGCGCGCGGTAGATCGCCTGCACGACCCCGAAGTCGCCGCAGCCGGGGCACCAGATGGGCTTGAGGTCGCTCTTGTAGTCCTTGGCCTGGTAGGCCGTCAGCGAGGTGGTCTTCACGGCGTCAGTCCTCCACGGGTTCCTGCCGGGCGGGGAGCTGCAGCGCGAGCGCCGCGGCGTGGAGCTGCGCGACGACCTCGCGCGGCTGGATGGGGTTGGCGCCGCTGCGGCAGTACGACGTGACGCCCTGGGGCACGTCGACGAACATCCGCAGCAGGCGGTAGAGCTGGCCCTGGTACGACAGCTCCACCACGAGGCCCGACTTCACCGACGCGAAGAAGTCTCGGTAGACCTCCTCGGCGACGGGGTAGAGCAGCCACGGCACCATGAGCTTCACGTCGAGGCCCTGCGCCCTCGCGCGCTCGAAGGCCTCGCGGCACACGCCCGCGATCGAGCCCCAGCCCACCAGCGCGAGGGCCGCGTCGGGGCTGCCCTCGACGCGAAAGAGGTCGCGCCGATGCTTGAGCGGCGCCAGCTTGCGGAAGCGCTTCTCGTTCATCACCTGGTGCGTGCGCCCGCTGGCCGTGGGGTTGCCGCGCTCGTTGTGCTCGATGCCCGCGCCCTGGTAGTTGCCGCCCTGCACGCCGGGCTGGCTGATCGGGCTCACGCCGTCGTCGGTGAGCTTGAAGCGCGCGTAGTCCGCGAGCTCGGTCGCCGTGGGGCGGCGCCGCTCCTCGAGCTTGAAGCGCGAGAGGTCGATCGGGTCGACGGTCTCCTTGCGCTGCGCGACCTCCTGGTCCGAGAGCACGATCACCGGGGTCTGGTAGCGCTCGGCGAGGTTGAAGGCCTCGACGGTCACGTCGAAGGTGTCGGCCACCGAGGTGCACGCCACCACGGGGCGCAGCACGTCGCCGTGGCCCGAGAAGACCGCCGCGAAGAGGTCCGACTGCTCGGGCTTGGTGGGGATGCCCGTCGAGGGCCCGCCGCGCTGCACGTCGAGCACGACCAGCGGGAGCTCGGAGATGGTCGCCAGCCCGAGGATCTCGGTCTTGAGCGACAGGCCCGGCCCCGACGTGGCCGTCATGGCCTTCTTGCCCGCGAACGACGCGCCGAGGGCCGCGCCGATGCCCGCGATCTCGTCCTCGGCCTGCAGCGCCACGCCGCCGTACTTCCACACCTCGCGGGTGAAGAACTGCATCACCTCGGTCGACGGGGTGATGGGGTAGCCGCCGAAGAACTCGCAGCCCGCGAAGATCGCCGCCGCGGCGCACAGGTCGTTGCCGTCGGCCAGGAGCTTCGAGGTCGCGCCCGGCGGCGCCGGGTCCATCACCCGCGGCGCGCCGAGCGGGTGCGCGCGCGCGAACTCGGCGCCCATCGCGAAGGCGCGCTCGTTGGCCTGCACGAGCTCGTCGCCCTTCTTCGCGAACTTCTTTCGAATGCCCCGCACGATCGCGTCGGGCGCGATGCCGAACCAGCCCGCGACGAGCCCGAGCACCACGGTGCTCTTGGCCTTCTCGGTGCCCGCGGCCTGCTTCGCGATGTCACCGATGGGCACCGCGAAGACCTCCTTCGGCGCCACGCCCGCCAGCGGGATCGCGCCGGGCGCCACGCCGGTCTTCTCCTCGTAGAGCACCACCGTCGCGCCCGAGACCGGCAGCTCGGCGCCGAACTTCAAGAAGTCCTCCCAGTTGAGGGCGACGGCGACGTCGAGCGCGCCGCCGGGGTTGAGCACCCGCCGCGTCGAGAGCCGCACACGACACGACGACTCGCCGCCCCTGACCTGCGAGCCGAAGCTCTTGGTCATGAGCGCGTAGTAGCCCTCGTACGCCGCCGCCGCGATGAGCGCCTCGCCGGCGCTGACGATGCCGTCGCCGCCGGAGCCAGCCATCCCGATCACGAGATCATCCATGACGAGCGCTGCGACGAGCACCTCGCGTACCACGCTCGATCGCGCGCTCTCTCTCGCGTTCGCGCTCGACCGCGGGCACGGTTTTCATCTCGCCGGTGCACCGAAGGGCGCGCGTCGCGAACCGCGAGCACCGCCCGCGACCGCGACGCGCGGGCGGCGCGCGATGAGCGCAGGGTTCGTCTCAGTGGTGGGATTCTTGCTCGACGCCAGCGGCCATGGCGACTCACATCACCGACGCGTGTATCAACTGCGGGGCGTGCAAGCCCGAGTGTCCGAACGAGGCGATCAGCGAGGGCGATGACACCTACGTGATCGACCGCGGGCGCTGTACCGAGTGCGTGGGCTTCCACGAGAAGGAGGCCTGCCAGGCCGTGTGCCCGGTCGAGTGCTGCGTGCCCGACCCCGAGGCGAGCGAGGCCGAGGCGACGCTGCTCGAGCGCGCCCTCTCGCTGCACGGCGACGACGCGCAGCTCCGCGCCGCCGCCGCGGCGGGCTCCTACCCGTCGCGCTTCAAGGCGTAGCGGTCACGAGAGGGCGCGCCGATGCGATCCGCATGGCTCTCCGGCCTCGCGTTCCTCGCGGTCTCGACGCTCGTGGGCGCGGGGCTGCTCGCGGCGGCGCGGCTGCTGCGCGCGCGGCCGCGCGCCGACAACCCCCTCAAGGCCCGCACCTACGAGTGCGGCGAGGCGCCCGAGGGCGCAGCGTGGATGCAGTTCCACGCGCGCTACTACGTGGTCGCGCTCTTCTTCGTGCTGTTCGACGTCGAGGCGGTGTTCCTCTTCCCCTGGGCCGTCACCCTGCGCGAGCTCGGGGGCGCGGGCTTCGCCGCCGTCGTCACGTTCGTGCTCGTCCTCATGCTCGGGTGGCTCTACGCCATCCGCAAGGAGGCGCTCCGATGGCAGTGAGCGACCTCGTCGAGCGTCACTCGCTCCCCGTGCTCGACCGCGCGGCGCCCGCGCCCGACGCGCCGGCCTACCGCACGCTGCTCCGCGCGCCGGGCCTCTCGGTGCTCGCGGGCGCCCTCGACGACCTGCTCGCCTGGGGCGCGCGCAACTCGCTGTGGGTGTTCCCCATGGCCACGAGCTGCTGCGGCATCGAGCTCATGGCCGCCGCCGCGAGCCGCGTCGACCTCGACCGCATGGGCACCATCGTGCGCGCCACGCCGCGACAGGCCGACGTGATGGTCGTCGCGGGCACCATCACCGTGAAGATGGCCCCGCGCGTGAAGGCCCTCTGGGAGCAGATGCCCGAGCCCCGCTGGTGCATCGCCATGGGCTCGTGCGCCATCTCGGGCGACTTCTACCGCAACCTCTACCCCGTCGTGCCGGGCATCGACACGGTGCTCCCGGTCGACGTGTACGTGCCCGGCTGCCCGCCCAGCCCCGAGGCCCTGATGCACGGCCTCCTGCGTCTTCAAGAGAAGATCCTCCTCGCGCGCGAGGGCAGGTTCGTCGCCGAGGCGCCCGACCCCTCGCGGCTCGCCGCCACGAGGCCCTCGATCGCGCGCCTGGTCGACACCGACCGCGGCGACGGGCTCTCAGACGAGCAGACCGAGGCCGCCTCGCGCGCCACCGAGAGCGACCGCGACGACGAGCGCCCCGAAGGCTCCGACGAGCCCGTCGCATACGAGGCCGTCGAGCCCGCCGCGGGGGCGCGCCCCGAGCTCGCGGACCTGCTCCGCGAGGAGTTCGGCGTGACCGACCTCCCCACGAACGCCGCGCCCGTCGTGCCCGCTTCGAAGCACGTGGCGCTCGCGCGACGGCTGCGCGCGCTCGGCTACCGGCAGCTCGTGTACGTCGTCGCCTCGCACCACCCCGCGAAGACCGGCGCGAAGGCCGCGCCCGAGCGCTTCGAACTCGCCTGCGCGGTGCGCACCGTGGGCGAGGGCACGGCGCTGGCCGCGTGGCGCCTCGCGCTCGAGCCCGGCGAGGCCGCGCCCTCGCTCGTGGGCGTGTACGCGGGCGCCGACTGGCAGGAGCGCGAGCAGTACGACCTCGTGGGCGTGCGCTTCGAAGGGCACCCCGACCTGCGGCGAATCCTCTTGCCCGAGACGTGGCCCAACCACCCGCTGCGCAAGGACCAACCCGCCAACGCCGCGTGCCCGCCATGGAGGTGACCGTGCAGACCCAGAGCGCGAAGCGCTGCGGCGTCGACCCCCACCTGTCGATGCGCGACTACGACCCCGAGGCCGACCTGATGCTGCTGCACTTCGGCCCGCAGCACCCGTCGACCCACGGCGTCTTTCGCATGGACCTGCACCTCGACGGAGAGGTCGTGGTGAAGGCCACGCCCTACCTCGGCTACCTGCACCGCGGCGTCGAGAAGCTCTGCGAGGCGCTCACCTACGTGCAGCAGACGCCCGTGGTCGACAAGAACGACTACGTCGCGCCCATGACCAACGAGCAGGCGCTCGTCATGGCCTTCGAAAAGCTCCTCGGCGTCGAGGTGCCGCGCCGCGCGCGCTGGCTCCGCACGCTCTTCGCCGAGCTCCAGCGCGTCGCCTCGCACCTGCTCTGGCTCGGCACCTTCACCCTCGACCTCGGCGGCGCCCTCGGCGGAGGCTCGACCCTCTTCCTCCACGCGTTCCGCGAGCGCGAGCTCGTCCTCGACCTCTTCGAAGAGGTGACGGGCGCGCGCTTCCACTACAACACCCACACCATCGGCGGCAACCGCCACGACCTGCCCGCGGGCTTCGACGCGAAGGTCAAAGCCGCCCTCGCGACCATCGAGTCGCGCCTCGTCGAGTACGAGGCCATGACCCTGCGCCACGACATCTTCGCGCAACGCACGAAGAACGTCGGCGTGCTCGACCCCGAGCTGGCCCTCGAGCTCGGCATCACGGGGCCGGTGCTCCGCGCGTCGGGCGTCGACCACGACCTGCGGCGCGACGCGCCCTACCACGCGTACGACGAGCTCCCGGTGCGCGTGGCCGTGGAGAAGGGCGGCGACTGCCTCGCGCGCGCGACGGTGCGCGTGGCCGAGATGCGCGAGAGCATCCGCCTCGCGCGGCTCGCGGTCGAGGGCGTGCCCGAGGGGCCCATCAACGGCTTCAAGCCCGTGCGCCAGGTGGGGCAGGTGAAGGCCGCCGCGGGCCAGGTGTACGCCGCCGTCGAGGGGCCGCGCGGCGAGGTGGGCACCTTCGTGGTGGCCTCGCCCGACGCGCCCACGTCGCCCCACCGCATCAAGCTCCGCGCGCCGAGCATGCACGCGCTCTCGGCCATCCCGTACATCGTGCCCGGCGCCACGGTGAGCGACGCCGTGGCGATCCTCGGGTCGCTCGACCCCATCATGGGAGAGGTGGACCGATGAACGCCCTCGCCCACGGCGCGGGCTACGGCGCCGTCATCATCACCACCCTCCTCACGGTGGTCGCCATCGGCGTGTGGTTCGAGCGCAAGTTCGCCGGGCGCATGCAGTCGCGCCTCGGGCCCACGATGGTCGGGCCCGCGGGGCTGCTCCAGTCCGCGGCCGACGTGCTCAAGCTCATCCAGAAGGAGGACATCGTCCCCCGCGACGCCGACCGCGGGCTCTTCACCGTGGCGCCCGTGCTCGCGGCGCTCCTCTCGCTCGGCGCCGCCGCGGTGGTGCCCTTCTCCCCCCGCGCCGTCGCGTCGGACCTCGACGTGGGCGTGCTCTGGGTGATCGCCCTCGGCGGGCTCACGGTGATCCCCACCTTCTCCGCGGGCTGGGCGAGCAACAACAAGTTCGCGCTGCTCGGCGCGATGCGCGCCGTCGCGCAGTCGGTCTCGTACGGCGTGCCCCTCGTGCTCTCGGTGCTCGTGCCGGTGATCCTCGCGGGCACCATGTCGCTCTCGGGCATCGTCGCGTGGCAGGCCGAGCACCACTGGATCGCCCTGTGGCCCACGGCGCCGGGCCTGCCCGCGTTCGCGCTCTTCTTCACGGCGATGCTCGCGGAGTCGAACCGCATCCCCTTCGACATCCCCGAGGCCGAGAGCGAGCTCGTGGCGGGCGTCACCACCGAGTACACGGGCGCGAAGTTCGTGCTGTTCTACATGGCCGAGTACGTCCACACGCTGGTGGGCTCGGCCGTCGCGTCGGCGCTCTTCCTCGGCGGGTGGGACGGGCCCCTCGCGCCGGGCCTGCACTGGATGGTCGCCAAGACGCTCGCGCTCTTCGTCGCGGTCTACTGGGTCCGCTGGTCGCTGCTGCGCTACCGCTCCGACCAGCTCATGGCCCTCTGCTGGAGGCGCCTCACACCGCTCGGCGTGGCCCTGGTGCTCGCCGCCGCCGCGTGGGCGCTCCTCGTCCCCGGAGCACGCACATGAAGACCCTCCTCGACACGCTGAGGGCGCTCGGCACGTCGTTCAAGACCCTCTTGCGCCCGCCCGTCACGGTGGAGTTCCCCGCGGTGATCCGACCGCGCGCCGCGCGCTACCGCGCGAGCTTCGCCCTCACCGACGACGAGCACGGCGAGGTGGCCTGCGTGGCGTGCCTCGCGTGCGAGAAGATCTGCCCGTCGCAGGTCATCAAGGTGACGAGCGGGGGCAAGCGCGAGTCGCCCGTCACGGGCAAGAAGCGCCAGTACCCCGACGCGTTCACCCTCGACGCGTCGGCCTGCATCGGCTGCGAGCTCTGCGTGCAGGTCTGCAACTCCGACGGCATCGTGATGGTGCGAGAGCCCGAGCCGCCCGCGTACCGCCGCGAGGACCTCGTGCTCGACCTCGAAAAACTCCGCGCCAACGCGCGAGAGCGCACCCACGCGTGGGCGAAGGGCACCGTGCTCCAGGCCATGCAGGATGCGAAGCCGAAGCCCGCGGCACCCGAGGGAGGTGCGTGATGGAGGCTTCGCTCTTCGGCCTGCTCGCGGCCCTCGCGCTGGTGCCCGCGTACCTCGCGGTGCGCGGGTCGAACCTCGTGCACGCGACGCTGTGGCTCGGGGCCTCGCTCCTCGCGACGGCGGGCATCTACGCTGCGCTCGGGGCGTCGTTCCTCGCGGCCGCGCAGGCGCTCGTGTACGTGGGCGGCGTCGTCACCCTGATGATCTTCGGCGTGATGATGACCCGGCGCCACGAGGGCCTCGTCGCCCCCGCCGAGTCGCGCAAGCCCGGCCGCGCCGCGGCCGTCTCCGTCGCGCTCTTCGCCGCCGTCGCGCAGGCGATCCGCGCCACCGACGGCCTCGACGCGCCGCTCCCCGCGCCCAACCGCGACGGCGCGGGGGCCCTCGGGCGCGCGCTCGTCGTCGACCACGTGCTCGCGTTCGAGGCCCTGTCGCTGCTGCTCCTCGCGGCGATCGTCGGGGCCATCGTGATCGCGCGCCGCCGCGACCCAGGCCCCCCCGCCGAGCGCGAGGTGACGTCATGACCCTCTCGGCCTGCCTCACGCTCGCCGCGGCGATGTTCTCCCTCGGCGTCTTCGGGCTCCTCACGCGGCGCCAGGCCGTCGCGGTGCTGCTCTCGGTCGAGCTCATGGCCAACGCCGCGAGCCTCTCGTTCGTGGCCTTCGGGCGCTTTCGCGGCGGCGCGACGGGCGAGGCGCTCGCCGTCTTCGCGCTCGCCCTCACCGTCGCCGAGGTGGCCGTGGGCCTGGCGCTCGTGATGCTCCTCTACCGCGCGCACGGCGACACGCGCGTCGACCTCGCCAGGGAGATGAAGCAATGAGCCCCGCCGCCGCCTACGCCCTCGCCGCGGTGATCGCCCCCGCGGCCGCGGCCCTCGCGCTGGCCCTCCTGCCGCGCCTGCGCCGCGCGGGAACGCCCGCCGCCATGCTCTGCCTCGCGGGCACCGGGGGCTCCTTCGCGTGCGCCCTCGCGGCCCTCTCGCGCGTCGCGCACACGCGCTCCGTCGAGACGAGCGCGGTCCCCTGGCTCCAGGCCGCCGGGCGCCCGGTCGTCGAGGTGGGCGTGCACGTCGACGGGGTGTCGGCGCCGATGCTGGCGGTGGTGACCCTCGTCGCGCTCTGCGTGCAGGTGTTCTCGCTCGGCTACATGCGCGACGAGCCGCGCGCGGCCTTCGGGCGCTACTTCGCCTTCCACGCGCTCTTCCTCTTCAGCATGAACGTGCTGGTCGTGTCGCCGAACCTCCTGCAGCTCTTCGCGGGCTGGGAGCTCGTCGGCCTCGCGAGCTACCTGCTCATCGGCTTCTACCACCGCAAGCCCGCCGCAGCGCGCGCGGCCGTCAAGGCCTTCTGGGTCACGCGCTTCGCCGACATGGGCTTCGTCTTCGGGCTGCTCGCGCTCTACACCGCGAGCGGCGCCTTCGGGTGGGGCGCGCGCCTCGACCCGGCCGCGGCCACCCTCGTCACGCTGATGCTCTTCGTCGCCGTCATGGGCAAGAGCGCGCAGTTCCCGCTGCACGTGTGGCTGCCCGACGCGATGGAGGGCCCCACGCCCGTCTCCGCCCTCCTGCACGCCGCGACGATGGTGGCCGCGGGCGTGTTCCTCGTGGTGCGCGCCTCGCCCCTCTTCGCGCAGTCGGAGGCCACGCGCGCCGTGATGCTGGTCACGGGCTCGTTCACGGCGCTCTTCGCCGCGCTCCTCGCGCTCGCGCAGACCGACATCAAGAAGGTGCTCGCGTACTCCACCTGCTCGCAGCTCGGGTACATGGTCGCCGCCCTCGGCGCGGGCTCGGTCTTCGCGGGCTTCTTTCACCTCACCACGCACGCGTTCTTCAAGGCCCTGCTCTTCCTCGCCGCGGGCAGCGTGATCCACGCGGTGCACTCCAACGAGATGGGCGCCATGGGCGGCCTCGCGCGCCGCATGCCGCTCACCGCGGGCGCGTTCGTCACCGGCGCCCTCGCGCTCGCGGGCGCGCCCGGCCTCGCGGGCTTCTTCAGCAAGGACCTCGTGCTCGAGTCCGTCGAGGGCAGGCTCGGGGGCCTCCCGTCGCTGGCGCTGCTCGCGACGGCCTTCCTCACGGCGTTCTACATGGGCCGCGTGGTCTTCGTGACCTTCTTCGGCACGCCGTCGACCGACCACGCCGCGCGCGCCCACGAGCACGGGTGGTCGATGCGCGGGCCGCTGGTCGCGCTCGCCGCGCTCTCGGTGGCCGCGGGGTACTTCGGCGCCGACCTCGCGCGGCTCTCGGGCCACGAGTACCGCTTTCACTTCGGCGGAGGCGGGGTGCTCGCCACGGGGCTCGGCCTCGCGGGCGCCACGCTCGCGTACGCGGTCTACGGGCGAGGGCCCCGCGGGGCGCCTGCGGCGGTGGCCGCGATCGAGCGCGCGGCGCGGTCGCGCGCGGTCGACCGGGCGTACGAGTTCGCCTTCGGGCGCGTGACGCTGGCCGCGGCCGGCGCGCTCGCGTGGGTCGACCGCTACGTCGTCGACGGGATCATCAACCTCGCGGGCTACGTGACGCTGCGCCTGGGCCAGCGCGCGCGGAGGCTCCAGACCGGCGAGGCGCCCGACTACGTGCTCGCCGTCATGCTCGGCGCGGCCGCCATGGCCGCGTGGGGGGTGCTGCAATGACCGCCCATCTGCTCTCGATCGTCGTCGCGGCGCCCGCGCTCGCGGCGCTCGTGGTGATGCTGCTCCCCGCGGGCGCGCGCCTCGCGATCCGCGCCGCGTCGCTCGCGGGCGCGCTCGTGTCGCTCGCGGGCAGCGTCGCGGCGCTCGCGGCGTACGACCGCGCCGCGGGCGGGCTCCAGCTCGTCGAAGACGTACCCCTCGTGCCCTCGATGGGCCTGCACCTCAGGCTCGCGCTCGACGGGTGGGGCGGCCCGCTCCTGCTCCTCACGGGCGTCATCATCGTGGCGGGCGTGCTCGCGAGCTGGACGCTCGCCACGCGCGAGAAGGAGTACTTCGTGCTCCTGCTGGTGCTGGTGGCGGGCGTGTTCGGCGTCTTCGCGTCGCAAGACCTCATGGTCTTCTTCCTCTTCTACGAGATCGCCGTGCTGCCGATGTACCTGCTCATCGGCATCTGGGGCGCGAGCCATGCGGTGCCCGCCAAGGGCCCCTTCGCCCGCGCGTGGACGCTCTTCTCCGTCGGCGACAAGCAGTACGCGGCGATGAAGCTCACGCTGATGCTCCTCGTGGGCTCGGCGGCGATCCTCGTCGCGATCTTCGCGATGTACTCCGCCGCGGGGGCGCGGAGCTTCGACCTCGCCGACCTCGCCGCGGCGCGCTTCGACCGCAGGCTCCAGGTGGCGGTCTTCCCGCTCGTGTGGCTCGGCTTCGGCACGCTCGCGGGCGTGTTCCCCTTTCACACGTGGTCGCCCGACGGGCACGCGTCGGCGCCGACGGCCGTCTCGATGCTGCACGCGGGCGTGCTGATGAAGCTCGGCGCCTTCGGCGTGATGCGCGTGGGCATGGTGCTATTGCCCGAGGGGGCGCAGGCGTGGATGCCCCTGGTGGGCGGCGTCGCGGCGCTCAACGTGCTCTACGGCGCGCTCTGCGCGATGAGCCAGAGCGACCTCAAGTACATCGTCGCGTACAGCTCCGTGAGCCACATGGGCGTCGTCATGCTCGGCGCCGCCACGCTCACCCCCGACGGGTGGAACGGCGCCGTCTTTCAGATGGTCGCCCACGGCGTGATGACGGGTCTGTTCTTCTCGCTCGTGGGCCTCGTCTACGAGCGCGCCCACACGCGCGCCGTGCCGCTCATGGGAGGCTTCGCCAACGTGATGCCCGGCGTCGCGGCCCTCTTCACCCTCGCGTGCCTGTCGTCCCTCGGCCTGCCGGGCACGGCGGGCTTCGTGTCCGAGTTCATGGTGTTCCTCGCCGCGTGGCGCAGCGGGCACCTCGCGTGGGCGATCCCCGCGGTGGTGGGCGCGTTCGTCACGGCCATCTACGTGCTGCGCGCCGCGCGCGCGATCTTCTGGGGCCCCGGCCCCCACGAGCGCTTCCACGAGCTCTCCGAGGCGAAGGGCGCCGAGTGGGCCGCGCCCGTGCTCCTCGGCGCGTGCCTGGTGCTCTTCGGGCTCTGGCCGCGGCTCATCCTCGACTCGATCGACACGGGCACGACCGCCTGGCTCGCGCGCCTCGTCACCTCGGGAGGCACGCCGTGAGCGACCTTCGCACCCTCTGGCTCCCGCTCTCGGTCGCCGCGCTCACCGCGCTGACGCTCCTCGCCGACGCGCTCCTGCCGTCGAGCGGCCGCCGCGCGGGGTGGACCGCCGCCGCCGGGCTCGCGGCCACCCTCGCCGCGAGCTTCTTCGTCGACGCCTCGGGCACGGCCGCGCACGGCGCGTACGAGGCCTCCGCGTGGACGCTCTCGCTCCAGCGGCTCTTTCTCGCCGCGGGCCTCCTCGCCGCGCTCGGCGGCGGCGACCACGTGGCCGCGCGCGCGCCCCGACGCGCCGGGGAGTTCTGGACGCTCCTCCTCGCGAGCGTCACGGGCATGGCGCTCGTCGCGGGGGCGCGCGACCTGGTGCTCCTCGTGGTGGCCTTCGAGCTCATGGGCGTGCCCCTCTACGCGCTCGCGGCCTTCGCGCGCACCGACGGGGCGACGCCCGCCGCGCGCGACCGGCGCCCCTCGGAAGGGGCGCTGAAGCTCTACCTCGTGGGCGCGACGAGCACCGCGGTGACGCTCTTCGGCCTCGCGCTGCTCACGGGCATGACGGGCACCACGCGCCTCGGCGAGCTCGCCGCGTCGCCCATGCAGCCGCTCGCGGCGCTGGGCGCGCTCCTCGTGCTCGCGGGCTTCGGCTACAAGGTCGGCGCGGTGCCCTTTCACATGTGGGTGCCCGACACGTACCAGGGCGCGTGGACGCCCTTCGTCGCGTTCCTCTCGGTGGCGCCGAAGGCCGCGGGCGTCGCGGCGATCTCGCAGGTGTTCGTGTACGGCGCCGGCGCGCAGCACGAGCGCTGGCTGCCCGCGCTGCTGATGCTGTCGTTCCTCTCGATGGCCGTGGGCAACCTGCTCGCGCTGCCGCAGACCGACGCGCGGCGCCTGCTCGCGTACTCGGGCGTCGCGCAGATGGGCTACGCCCTCCTCGGCGTCGCGGCATGCAGCGAGGCCGGCGAGGCCATGACCCTCTTCTTCCTCACGTCGTACGTGTTCACCAACATGGGGGCCTTCCTCGTCGTGCACGCGGTGGCCGAGGGGGGAGGGGGCCACGAGCTCGACGGCCTCCGCGGCCTCGCGGCGCGCTCGCCGGCCCTCGCCGCGGCCCTCCTGTGCTTCCTCCTCTCGCTCGCGGGAATCCCCTTCGTGGCGGGCTTCTGGGCCAAGCTCTACGTGCTGCTCGCCGCGTGGCGCGCGGGCCTCGCCGGGCTCGTCGTCGCGGGCGGCGCCCTCGCCGCGCTCGGGATCTTCTACTACCTCCAGGTGCTCCGCGCGGCCTACATGACCGACGCGCGCGGACTCGGGGCGCCGGCCCTCACGCCCGCGCTCAAGCTCGCCATCGGGCTCTGCGTCGTGGCCGTGGTGGGCCTGGGGCTGTGGCCCGGCGCCCTCGTCGCCGACGCCACGCGCGCCGCCCACGCGCTCCTGGCCGCGCGCTGAAAAGTCCGTGACACCCTCCGCGGGAGTGCACATCTTCGTGCGCGAGGTGACCGTCATGGACGTGAAGATCCAGTACTGCGTGGCTTGAAACTACCGCCCCCGGGCCGCGAGTCTCGCGGCCGCACTGAAGAAGGAGCTCGACGTCGAGGCCGTGCTCGAGCGCAGCTCGGGCGGGGCCTTCGAGGTCTTCGTCGACGGCCGCCAGGTCTTCAGCAAGCTGAAGGAGGGCAGGTTCCCGACGGAGGCCGAGGTGATCGAGAAGATCAGACCCGCGTGAGGTGATCCGTCACGCCCTGCTCCGCCCCGTCGAGGAACTCCATCAATACGTCGCAGAGCGCGTCGGGGCGGGTCCAATGCATCATGTGGCCCGCCCCTTCGAGCACCACGGTGCGCGCGGTCTTGTACCGCTCCGCGCGCCGCCGGTGCTCGTCGTACCCTTCGGGGTCTCGGCCCCACACGAGCAGCGCCGGGCACGTGACGCGGGCGATGTACGCTTCGAAGCCCTCGGCGTCGAAGCGCGACGGCGACGCGGTCTGGTGCAGGGGGTCGAAGCGGAACGCCCACTGCCCGTCGTCGGTGGGGCGCGCCGAGCGCAGGGCCATCTCGCGCAGCGTCGCCTCGGGCACGTCGGGGTTCGACGCCCGCATGCGCGTCACGACCTCGTCGAGCGAGGCCATGCGCCGGGCGCCGCGGGCGCGCACCCGCGCCACCCCTTCGAGCCACAGGGCCATGCGGTCGGGCGCCACCTCGGCGGGCATCGCGGGCGGCCCGATGCCTTCGAGCAGCGCGAGCGAGCGCACGCGCCGCGGGAGCGCGCCCGCGAGCATGGTGCCCACCGAGCCGCCCATCGAGTGCGCGACGACGTGCACGGCGTCGAGGCTCATCGCGTCGAGCAGGCCCGCCACGTCGGCCACGTAGTCGGGGAAGTGATAGTACGAGCCCTCGGGCGCGCGGGCCGTGTCGCCGTGGCCGCGGAGGTCGGGCGCGATCACCCGGTGGCCGCGCGCCCCGAGGGCCTCGATCACCTCGGTGAAGGTGCGCGCGAGGTCGAGGTAGCCGTGGAGCACGAGCACCGCGCCGCGTCCGCCGCCGGGGTGCTCGAGCACGTGGTGGGCGAGGCCGTTGGCGGTGACCGTGAGGTCGACGATCGCGCTCATGCGGGCGGGGTGATCGCGCGCAGCGGCGAGAGCGCGGCGATGGGGCGGCGCGTGTTGCCGCGGAGGATCACGTCGCGCACGATCTCGGCGGTCACGGGCGCGAGCAGGATGCCGCTGCGGTGGTGGCCCGTGGCGACGACGAGGCCCTCGATGTCGCGCGGCCCCACGAGGGGCACGCGGTCTTCGGTGAAGGGGCGAAAGTTCGACCAGGTGCGCGAGACGGTGGCCTCGCCGAGCGAGGGCACGGCGCGCGAGGCGACCGCGAGGAGCTTCGAGACGCCCTCGACGGTGACGCCGCGGCGGTAGCCCACGAACTCGAGGGTGCTGCCGACGAGCACGCGGCCGTCGGGGCGCGGCACGAGGTAGCCGCCGTGGGCGAACACCACGCCGCGCAGGGGCGACGGGCGCGTCTCGAGCTCGACGATCTGGCCGCGCGCGGGGCGCACGCTCGCCGGGTCGCCGAGGGCGCCGTCGACGAGGCCGCTCCAGGCGCCCGCGGCGATCACCACGGCGTCGCCCTCGACGGGGCCGTCGTCGGTCTCGACGCCGCGCGCGCGCCGCCCCTCGACGATCACGCGCCGCGCCGAGACGCCGGTGCGAAACCGCACGCCCGCGCGCGCCGCGGCCTGCGCGACGCCCGCGACGAGGCGCACGGGGTCGACCGAGGCGTCTTCGGGGAACCACACCCCGCGCGCGAAGCCCGCGGCGAGGCCGGGCTCGTGCTGGCGCAGGCCTTTGGGGTCGAGCACCTCGAGGGGCAGCGCGCGCTTCGCCTGCCACGCCGTGCGCGCGACGAGGGCCTCGGCCTCGGCCTCGGTGCGCGCGGCCTCGAGCACGCCGCAGCGTTCGAAGCCCGGGTCGACGCTGGTGCGCCCGCGGATCTCGTCGGCCAGGGCCGCGTGCATCTCGCGGCTCTCGAGCGCGAGGTCGAACTGCGCGCCCGGCGCGTGCGCCTCGCTCTGCGCCGCGAGGATGCCCGCGGCCGCGCTCGACGCCTCGGCGCCCGGCGCGGCGCGCTCGAGCAGCAGCACGTCGGCGCCCGCGTCGGCGAGGCGCAGGGCGGTGAGCGAGCCGATGATCCCTCCGCCGACGATGACGACCCTGGCGGTGCGCGCTGTCACGGTGGCCTCCGTTGCACTGAGTGGGCGGCGACCATACCTCCGGGCGAGCGGGACTCCAACCCGCAACGCGCGCCCGCTCAGCGCCCCATGCGCACGAGGGCGCCGGGGCGCGCGTCGGTCATGCGGTCGCCCTCGACGATCACCTGCCCGGCGACCACGGTGGCGCGGTAGCCCGTGGCGTCTTGCACGAGGCGGCGGCCGCCCGCGGGGAGGTCTTGCGCCATGCGCGGGCGGTGCAGCGCGAGGCGCGCGTGGTCGATGACGTTGAGGTCGGCGCGTTGGCCCACGGCCACCTCGCCGCGGTCTCGCAGCCCGATGAAGCGCGCGGTGTCGCGCGAGAGCATCCGCACGAGGCGCTCGACGGGGATGCGCCCCTCGGCGCGGTCGCGGGCCCAGTGCATGAGCGCGAAGGTCGCGTAGCTGGCGTCGCAGACGGTGCCCACGTGCGCGCCGCCGTCGCTCAGGCCCACGAGCGCCAGCGGGTGCGTGAGCATCGCCCGCACGTTGTCGAGCGAGAACTCGGTGTAGTTGTAGAGCGGAAAGTACAGGAGCTCGCGGCCGTCGTGCTCGAGCAGGACGTCGTAGACCACGTCGAGCGCGGGGCGCCCCGAGGCCTGCGCCTCGGCGTAGAGCGACTGCTCGACGCGGGGCTCGTACTCGGGCCGCGCGCCCAGGCGAAAGAGCCGCAGCGCCACCATCTCGATGCGCGCGAGCAGGTGGTCGGCGAGCGGGGGGATCGCGCTGCCGTCGCCCGCGACGCGGTCGCTCCGCTCGGTGAGCAGGCGCGCCTTGAAGGCCGGCTCGCGCATGCGCGCGACGCGCTCGGCGAGGGGCAGGTGCGCGACGGCCTTGTAGCTCGGAAAGCCCATGAAGGGCTGGAACGTCGCCTCGAGCCCGAGCAGCACGCCGATGGCGCGCGGCGCCGCCTGCACGCGCATGGCGACGCCCCGACGGTCGGCCGCCTCGACGCGCGCGAGGATGCGCCGCCACTGGTCGGGCTCCATGTCGCGCTGCATGAGCGAGACCGAAACGGGGTGGCCCGACGCGGCCTCGGCCATGCGCTCGAGCACGTCGAACTCGGGGTCGAAGCGCTCGGGGCCCGCGGCCATGTCGAAGTCGCTCACGGCCTGGAGCACCCCGTGCCCCACGCCCTCGAACGCGCCCGCGATGCCCGCGAGCTCGCGCGCGTCGCTCTCGGCCGCGGGCGTGGCGTCGCCCGACGACGCGCGGTGGTTGTCGGTGCGCCCCGTCGAGAAGCCCGCCGCGCCCGCGGCGAGGGCCTCGCGCACGAGCGCCCGCATCGCGGCCACGTCGTCGTCGGTGGCCCGCGAGCCCGCCCGCGCGCGGTCGCCCATCACGTACACCCGCAGCGCGTCGTGCGGCACCTGCGCGAGCACGTCGATCGCGCGCGGGGCCGCCGCGAGCGCGTCCATGTACTCGGTGAACGACTCCCAGCGCCAGCGGATGCCCTCGGCCAGCGCCGAGCCGGGGATGTCTTCGACGCCCTCCATCAGCGCGATGAGCCGCTCGCGGTCGCGCTCCCTCACCGGCGCGAAGCCCACGCCGCAGTTGCCCATCACGCAGGTGGTCACGCCGTGCATCGCCGACGGAGAGAGCGTCGGGTCCCACGACACCTGCCCGTCGTAGTGGCAGTGGATGTCGACGAAGCCCGGCGTCACCAGGGCCCCCTCGGCGTCGATCACGCGAGCGGCCGAGCCGGGGCAGTCGCCCACCGCGACGATCACCCCGCCGCGCACCGCCACGTCCGCACGCCGCGGCGCCGCGCCCGTCCCGTCGACCAGCGTGCCGCCCGTGATCTTGAGGTCGTACTCCATGGATTCCCGGGCGCGACGTTACCGCAGCGCCCCGCCGCGGTGGCGCGAATCGCGCGACGCACACGCTTCCGCCGCGCGCGCCCATGGCCGATGATGCCGCCGTGAGACGCGCTCTCTTCATGGCCCTCGCGGTCGCGGGCTGCGGCGACTATTTCAATCCCGTCGAGACGCGGCGCGTCGACGCGTCGAACGACGCTGCTTCCGATGTGCCCGCCGACGCCGCGGTGTTCCATGGTTGCACCGCGGACCGCTTCGTCGACCGCACGGCGCCCGGCGCCGATCGCACGGTGACCTTCGGCACCATGGCCGCGCCCCTCGAGTACGCGCCGAAGTGCATCACCATCGCCGCGGGGCAGAGCGTGACGTTTCAGGGCGCGTTCTCGGTCCACCCCCTTGCTCCTGGCGAAAACTCCGCCGCGCGCAACGCCGGGACGCCCGGCAACCCCATCCCCGACGTGGCCTCGGGTGCGAGCGCGGTCGTGCGCTTCCCCGCCGCGGGCACGTTCCCCTACTTCTGCACGCAGCACGTGGCCGCGGGCATGGCCGGCGTCGTTCGGGTGCGTCCGTGACGCGAACGCGCGCGTATCTCCCGCGGATCGATCGTTGACAGCGTGGCGCCCGCTGGCCGACCATGCGCTCGTCCTTGGGAGGAATTTTCGAGACGATGGCCGCGGCCGATACCCCGGATGAGAGCGCGTCGAAGCGGCCGCAGGGTGAGGCTCACCGCGGCGAGGCCGAAGACCTGCTCGAGCAGGTGGCCCGCGGCGACCGCGGCGCGGTGATGGCGCTCTACGACCGCTTCGCGCCGGCGCTCATGGCCGTCGCGCTGCGCATCACGGGCGGCCGCGCCGAGGCCGAAGACGTGGTGCAAGAGGTCTTCACCCGCGCGTGGCGCGAGGCCACGACCTTCGACCGCGCGCGCGGCAGCGCGGCGGCGTGGCTGGTGACCCTCACGCGCAACCGCGCCATCGACGTCGTGCGCTCGCGCAAGCGCAGGGGCCGCCACGAAGACGAGCAGACCCACGAGGAGCCCGTCGTCGTCGCCCCCCCCGCGACGCCCGAGGTCGAGGTCGTCGACGCCGAGCGCGCCGCGGCCGTGCGACGGGCCCTCGACGCGCTGCGCCCCGAGCAGCGGCAGGTGCTCGAGCTCTCGTACTTCGGCGGCCTCTCGCACTCGGAGATCGCCGCGAAGCTCAACCAGCCCCTCGGCACCGTGAAGACCCGCATCGCGCAGGCGGTCAAGCGCCTGCGCGACGAGCTCGCGCGCTTCTCGCCCGGCGGCCCGCCCGGCGACCCCGCTTCGTAATACCTACAGGTACTTGCCGAGCAGCAGCGCGTAGCGCTCGCGCAGCGCGGCGTTGAGGGCCTGCGGCTTGGTGAGCACCGCGAACTGGAGCGCCCCCTGCGCGGGGCTCTTCGAAGGGTCGGGGAGCGACGCGGCCAGGGCGCGCACGGTCTCCTGCGCGCGGGCGACGTTGGCGTGCAGCACCGCGAGGATGTCGTTCACGTCGACCTGCTCGTGCGGGCGCCAGCAGTCGTAGTCGGTCGAGAGCGCCAGGGTGGCGTAGGGCAGCTCGGCCTCGCGCGCGAGGAAGGCCTCGGGCACGTTGGTCATGCCGATCACCGTCGCGCCCCACTGGCGGTAGAGGTGGCTCTCGGCGCGCGTCGAGAAGCGCGGCCCCTCGACGCACACGTACGTGCCGCCCATGTGCACCGTGGCCCCCGCGGCGCGCGCGGCGTCGGCGAGGGCCGCCGCGAGGTGCGGGCACACCGGGTCGGCCATGGAGACGTGCGCCACGACCGCGTCGTCGAAGAAGGTCGACACGCGCCCCGCCGTGCGGTCGATGAACTGGTCGGGCACCACCACGTGGCCCGGCGCGACCTCCTCGCGCAGCGACCCCACGGCCGACACCGAGAGCACGTGCGTGGCCCCGAGTGATTTCAGCGCGTGCACGTTCGCGCGGTAGTTGACCTTCGAGGGCGGGTGCTGGTGCATGCGGCCGTGCCGCGGCAGAAAGAGCAGCGTCGTGGCGCCGAGGCGCCCGCGCACGATCACGTCCGACGGGGCGCCGAAGGGCGTGTCGACCCGCACGTCTTCGACGTCCGTGAGGCCGGGCATCTGGTAGAGGCCGCTCCCGCCGATCACGCCCAGCACGTAGCTCATGGGCGCATTATCCCCGACACGACCCCCGCGGCAAAGCCTCGCGCGCGTTGCCACCCGCCGCGCGACGGCGTAGACGCACCGTCGATGCAGCCCCTCACGGTCGACGTGATCATCCCCGCGCGCGACGAGGCCGAGACCATCGCCGCGGTGGTCGGCGCCATCCCCCGCGGGCTCGTGCGCCACGTCGTGGTGGCCGACAACGGCTCGCGCGACGGCACCGGCGACCGCGCGCGCGAGGCCGGCGCCCTCGTGGTGCGAGAGGATCAGCCCGGCTACGGCGCCGCGTGCCTCGCGGCCCTCGCCTCGCTGCCGGGCGACGGCGACGCGGTGGCCTTCATGGTGGCCGACGGCAGCGACGACCCCGCGGAGCTCGCCCGCGTGCTCGCGCCCCTTCACCGAGGGGAGGCCGACCTGGTGATCGGGTCGCGCGTGCGCGGGGCGATCGAGCCGGGCGCGATGCCCGCGTTTCAGCGCGCGGGCAACCTCGTGGCGACGGCGGGCCTCTCGCTGCGCTTCGGGCGGCGGGTGACCGACCTCGGGCCGTTCCGCGCGATCCGGCGCGACGCGCTGCGCTCGCTCGCCATGCGCGACCGCACCTGGGGCTGGACGCTCGAGATGCAGGTCAAGGCCGCCCGCGCGGGCCTGCGCGTCGTCGAGGTGCCCGTCTCGTGGCGCAACCGCCGCGGGGGCGCGCCCAAGATCGGCGGCACGCTGCGCGGCTCGCTCGCGGCGTCGCGGGTGATCCTCTCGTGGCTGCGCGGCGCGATGCTCGGCCCCGCGCACGACCCCCGGTGAACCCCTCGCGGCGAGTCGCGCTCCTCGGCGCGCTGGTGATGGCCGCGACGCTCGCGGTCTACGCCGTCGCCGCGCGGCCCGCGGGCCACCGCGCGCAGGCCTACCTCGCCGTGCACCTCGCGCTCCTCGCGCTGATGCTCGCCGGGTGGCGCCTCGTACGCTCGCCGCGCGACGTCGATTTCGCCGTGGCCGTGGGTGTGCTCGCGCGCCTCGCGCTGGTGGGCGTCCCCTCGTTCACCACCACCGACGTGGGGCGCTACCTCTGGGACGGCGCCGTCTCCCTCTCGGGCCGCGACCCCTACGCGCTCCCCCCGCTCGCGACCGAGCTCGCCTCGCTCGCCGCGCGCGTGCCCATGCCCCTCGACCACTGCGACGTGGCGACGTGCTACCCGCCCGCCGCGCTCGCGCTCTTCTCCGCCGCCGCGGCCTTCGGGCCGTCGCTCGCGTGGTGGGCGTGGAAGCTCCTCGTGGCCGCCGCGTCTTCGCTCACCGTGTGGGTCGCGTGGCGCCACCTCAGGGGCACCTCGCGCGCGCGCGACGTGGTGCTCGCCGCGTGGTCGCCGGTGCTGATCCTCGAGGCGGGCGTGGGCGCGCACCTCGACGTGTTCACCGCGCTCGCGATCACGGGCGCGGTGGTGATGGCCGAGCGACGTCGCGAGGACGCCGCGGCGCTGCTCGCGGGCTCGGCCGCCGCGATCAAGCTCGTGCCGGGCGTGGTGGCGCTGGCGCTCTCGACGAGGGCGCGGCGGCCCGTGTGGTTCCTCGCGCTGGCCGCGGCGCCCCTCGCGGTGAGCATGGCGCTCTCGGAGCTCATGGGCCTCACGGCGCCGGGCTCGCTCCCCTACGTGGCCGAGAACTGGTCGTTCGCCGCGCCGCTCTGGACGCTGCTCTACGAGCACTTTCCCCTCGACGACGGGCTCATTCGCGCGGGCCTGGCGTTGGGTGGCCTCGCGGCGGTGCTGGCGCTCTCGCTGCGCCGCGGGGCCGCGCGCAACGCCCGCGACGCCCTCTCGGTGCAGCTCGTGACGAGCCCCGCGCTCTACCCCTGGTACGGCTCTCCCCTCGCGGCCGTGAGCGCGCTCGCGCCGTCATGGTGGGCGCTCTCGATGCTGGCGGCGATCCCGTGCAGCTATGAGGTGCTCGACGGCTACCAGTCGCGCGGCGTGTGGGCGCCCGCATGGTGGCCCGTCGCGCTCAACGCCGCGGCCCTCGTCGGCGGGCTCGGCGCCGAGCTCACGGCCCTCGCGCAGCGCGCGCGCAGGTGGCTCGCGAGAAGGTCGTGATCGATTGCGCCGCGGGCGCGCCTCGTCCGATGATCGCGCGTGGAGGTGCTTCATGCTTCGACGACTCCTCGCCTCGTGCGCGCTGCTCTCGCTGGCCGCGTGCAGCGAGACCGCGACGTCCACCGACGTGCCCGCCCCGCAGGATCACGCCGACGTCACGGTCGACGCGCCCGACGCGCCCGACGCGCCCGACGTGCCCGACGTGCCCGACGCGCCCGACGTGGCCGACGTGACCGACGCGCCCGACGCATCCGACGTCGCCGACGTGACCGCGGATCGCCCCGACGCACGCGACGTGATCGACATCGTCTGCGACGCGGGCCTCGACGCGTGCGCGGCCGACGGCGGGAGCGTGTGCGTCGACACGCGCACCGACCCGCGGCACTGCGGCGCGTGCGGCCGCGCGTGCTGCCCGGGTCAGTTCTGCGCGGGTGGCATGTGCGTGCTCGGGTGCCCGGCGGGGCAGACGGTGTGCACGCCCGCGGGCGCGACGTGCCCCACCTGCTTCGACACGAGCGTGAGCCCCGCCCACTGCGGCATGTGCAACAACCCCTGCGCGGCGGGCCAGACCTGCGTCGCGGGACGGTGCACCGGGCCCGGGTGCGCCGCGGTGACCGAGCCGCCGCCGCCGATGGGCGTGTGCGACGGTCGCGGCCGCATCGCCTGCGAGCTGTGGGCGCAGGGCATCGCCGGCGGCAACCCCAACGCCACCGCGCAGTGCGTCTCGATGCCGTCGGGGTGCGTGAGGGCCGACCGCTGTGACGACATCCGCGACCCGTCGACGTGTCGCTGCGGCGCGGAGCCTGCGTGCGGTCCGAACCAGGTGTGCGTGCTCACCGGGCCCACCGCCCGCTGCCAGTGCGCGCGGCCGTAACAACCGGCGACGCGACGAGCGACGGAGTTCGGCGGCACATCCACGCGGCCGTCGGTGTCGCGCATCCGCGCGGGTGATGCGGGCGTGGGGGATCGCGCATCCGCGCGTGGAATGCGGGCGTCGGGATCGCGCATCCGCGCGGGTGATGCGGGCGTGGGGGATCGCGCATCCGCGCGGGTGATGCGGGCGTCGGGATCGCGCATCCGCGCGGGTGATGCGGGCGTCGGGATCGCGCGTCCGCGCGGGTGATGCGGGCGTGGGGGGTGCTCAAGCCCGGCGTCGAGCCGCCGGGCTGTGCAGGGATGCGGCCCCTCCGGGGCGCAAGGATGGGGAGCGCCCATCGGGCCGA